>NZ_JBOFOC010000137.1:0-2928 GCF_051659245.1 Microbulbifer sp. | reverse complement strand
GTTAGCTCAGCTTCCTGCTCTTTCGTTAATACTATCGCTGGGGCAACTCGCATTTCCTCGCTCCAATGTCGCCTCGAGTAAAAACCGTTGGAGCGGGTCGTTCCACATAAGTTCCATCAAGAACCAAACGCTACACTAGAAACTCAAGTTTTCGGGGTTCAGTCCCGGCTTGTGCCCTCTGCAGATGCCTGGCAGAGCGAGGTGGCGCTGTGCAATGTGGCCAATGAATACCCTTACGACAATCACAGCGAGAAGGTTCTCTCCCTGCGCGGTAACCCCACAAACAGCGAACAGCATCAACAGCGGCAGCCTCGTATTGAGGGATCAGCCCGATTACGTCGAAAGAGAAAGTCTTCCCCACTGAGAATCAACCAGCAGGTGCTGACGGCGATGCAGCGCTGGGCGAACGACGACCTGTGCAGCCCTGAACGTACAGGTCGAATAAGTGTTGTGCGATGCGCTGGTGCAGTCCGGCCGTTTCGGTGCGTCAAGTTGGTGCAAAAAATGGTAACAGAGATCGGGGAGAGGGAGGCATCTCCCGGAGATGCATAAATAATTTCCAGGCTAATAAATCGCCATAATTGATGTCCGGATTGTCACGAGAGTCCTGTCAATAAAGGAAAATTTGCGTGAAGCTAAGGAGAAATTATGGCGCTCTCGTATCTGAATAAACTGATTAAGAGATTAGTGGCCGGGAGTCTTTTGAAACCGGTTTCATATATGGAGGCTACGCCTCGAAAAGTCGGATTCCGCTTAAATTCTGAAAATTTATAAAACTGACCTTTAGTCTATTGAGGCGCAATTATTAATTTTATTGGGAAAATTTTCCTATCTGTGAGTCTAAATAGAACATTTTTTCACGATAATAATTTCCACCTTTTCCTGCTTGTTGATTCACAATCGATTGGGAATAATCGCCCGCCAATTGGTCACGGAATAATAAGAAGTTTCCCGTGAAGATGGCGGGTAGTCGAAGTTCCCAACCCGGATTGGATATGCGCGGCGCCGCTCGTGCCGGCTTATCCCTGATGTTTTTTCTATCAGTTTCCGGGTGATCCCAAGTGACGATCCGTCACAAACCTACACTGACCACCCGCTCGATCGCAGAACAATTCTGTGGTTATTGGCCTCGGTACCGAATAAGAAAAGTGCTCTTGTGGCACCACACAATCTGCTTGACCGATATTGCTTATTAAAGGGTTGATATGAACGCTTGGGGGATTGGCTTTTGCGCCGCTTTTTTGTCGTATGCCGTTCGTGCAGGTAACCGGGCGGGTGCTGCATCCGGGCACCGGGAGCCCGTCCGGCTGCTCAACCACCAGTGCCGGGGGCGCGATCCCATGCTCCTGAGTGCACTGTCCGGATTGCGGCGGGCGTTCCCGGCCCCTGAATTCAAGCGGTCCTTCGCCCGCCACTTCCGCTGGCTGGTCGCCGCCGCCGCCTTTGCCCTCTGTGCGCCGCTTCAGGCGCAGATGCAGAGAGGCTTCGCTAACCAGGGCTTCGAACTGCCGGATCTGCAGAGCGCCGGCTGCCGCGTCTATATCGATCACGCCCTGGTGCCCGGCTGGATTACCAACCACCCCGATTATGGACAGGAAAACGTCGGCGGATGCACTGTGCCGTCCGGATTCGTCGCCGGCCAGGCGGCGCCGATCATCGAGTTGTGGGATACCCCGCGCAGTGGCGTCAATGCGCGCGGCGGCTCGCAACTGGCGGAGCTGAACGCCGAGCAGGAGTCGCGCCTTTCGCAGAGCGTGTGCCTGATCAACGGCGAGCAGGTGGATTGGGCTTTCAGCCACCGGGGGCGGGAAAGCAGTACCGCGCAGGATGTGATGGAGCTCCTGGTAGGTAGCGACCCGGTGGTGCGGGCAGGTACCACCAACAACGGTAGTGGTGGCGTAATTACCGAGTATTTGGGCAGCGCCACATCGACAGCGGGACCGGACGGTTGGCGCGATTACTCGGGAAGTTTTACCTACACCGGAGCCAGCGGGCTTGTCGATATCGGTTTCGAGGCCATCTCCACTGCCCAGGGCAATATTGCCTATGGCAACTTTCTCGATGAAGTCCGGGTGACTTTGGCGCCGAATATCGAGCTTTCCTCCGACTCTTTTACCTCGCCCGAAGGCGATAACACCAGCGGCCTGCCCGAACTGGTGGTGACCGGCACCGTGGTCGCGGATATCGATGTAACCCTGTCCGTAGTCGGCGGTACCGCCGACCTCGTCGACGATTTCACGACGCCGGGCGGTGGCAGCAGTTTTACTGTCACTGTTCCGGCCGGCAACTACGACGGCACCAGCTCCTTGTCCTTGGGGGTGGCTTCGCTCGACGACGCCATTGTCGAGGGCGACGAGACGGTGGAATTCGAGGTCGCCGCCAGCCCCGGCGACTACAATGTGGCCTCCACCACCAGCTGTGGCGCTGCGGCAAACACTACTGCCACCTGGACCATAACGGACACCACGCCGGAGCTGAGCCTCAACAAAATCGCCGGCGCGCCCAGCGGCAACAGCGCCGGCGACACTATCGACTACACCTTTACCGTCACCAATACCGGCAGTGTCACCGTCGACGGCATCGCCATCACCGACGCGCAACTGGATGCGGCCGCGACCTGCGACACCACCACTCTGGCCCCGGGCGCCATCGCCACCTGTAACGGTATCCATACCATTACCCAGGCCGAAGTCGACGCCGGTACCGTCGACAATACGGCGACGGCGAGTGGCACCGACCCGGGCAGCAATCCGGTCAGCGCTAATGACAGCACCAGTACGGCATTAACTGCTTCGCCCGCTCTGGACTTGAACAAAGTAGCCGGTGCACCCAGCGGCAACAGCGCCGGGGACACCATCGCTTACACCTTTACCGTCACTAACACGGGCAATGTCACCATTGACGGCATCGCCATCGCCGATCCACAAC
>NZ_JBOFOC010000136.1:0-15356 GCF_051659245.1 Microbulbifer sp. | reverse complement strand
CTTGCGGAGCTGGAGCTCCGCGTTCCCAGGGCCGGCTTTCGCCGGCTTGCGGAGCTGGAGCTCCGCGTTCCCAGGGCCGGCTTTCGCCGGCTTGCGGAGCTGGAGCTCCGCGTTCCCAGGGCCGGCTTTCGCCGGCTTGCCGAGCTGGAGCTCGGCGTTCCCAGGGGCGGCTGTGCCGCCGTTTTGCCAGGCTGGGCCCGGCGCTCCCGGGTCGCGGCCCGCTCCGGCTCTGTCACTGCTTGAGCCGGGCGGGTGCGAGTGGTCTTGGCCGCGCTTGCGCGGTCGCGACGCTCTCCCCCGAGAGTTCTGTCTTCTGGTCCCTGACCTCCGGCTTCTGTTACTGGCAGGCCTCGCAGTCCGGGTCGTCCAGGGAGCAGGCCTGGGGCACTGCCGCCGGTGCTGCGGCCGCTGGAGCGCTGGCTCCCGAGCTCACCGCATTCAGGTTGCCGGTGCTGACGGTGGATTTTTCCGTGCTGGTGGCGGCCAGGGCGCGCAGGTAATAAGTGGTTTTGAGACCGCGGTACCAGGCCATGCGATAGGTCAGATCCAGCTTTCTGCCGTCGGCGCCGGCGATGTACAGGTTCAGTGACTGGGCCTGGTCGATCCACTTCTGGCGGCGGCTGGCGGCATCGACGATCCAGCGCGGCTCCACTTCGAAGGCGGTGGCGTACTTGGCTTTCAGTTCCGCCGGTACGCGGTCGATCTTCTGCACCGAGCCCTCGTAATATTTCAGGTCGTTGACCATCACCTTGTCCCACAGGTCCAGGGCTTTCAGGTCGTGCACCAGGTAGGGGTTGACCACGGTGAACTCGCCGGACAGGTTCGATTTCACATACAGATTCTGGTATGTGGGCTCGATGGACTGGGAGACTCCGGTGATATTGGCGATGGTGGCAGTGGGGGCGATCGCCATCACGTTGGAGTTGCGCATGCCCTGCTTTTTCACTTTTGCGCGCAGGTTATCCCAGTCCTGGGTGGCGCTGGTGTCCTGTTCGATAAACTGCTCGCCGCGCTGCTCCGCCAGGACCTTAATGGAGTCCAGCGGCAGTATGCCCTTGCTCCAAAGGGAGCCTTCATAGCTCTGGTACTTGCCGCGCTCTGCGGCCAGGTCGCTGGAGGCGGAGATGGCCTGGTAGCTGATCGCCTCCATGGTGGTGTCGGCGAAGGCTACGGCTTCATCGCTGGCGTAGGAGATGCCGGCCTTGTAGAGCGCGTCCTGGAAGCCCATCAGGCCCAGGCCCACCGGGCGGTGGCGCATGTTGGACTGGCGCGCGGTTTCGACGGAGTAGTAGTTGATGTCGATCACGTTATCCAGCATGCGCACGGCGGTCTTCACGGTGCGCGCCAGTTTTTCCTGATCGAGTTTATTGTCTTCGATATGCTGGGCCAGGTTCACGGAACCCAGGTTGCACACGGCGATTTCGTCATTGGCCCGGGTGTTCAGGGTGATCTCGGTGCACAGGTTGGAGGAGTGCACCACGCCCACGTGCTGCTGCGGGCTGCGCAGGTTGCAGGCGTCTTTGAAGGTGATCCAGGGGTGGCCGGTCTCGAACAGCATGCCCAGCATCTTGCGCCACAGGTCCACCGCGCGCACTTTCTTGTGCAGCTTCAGCTTGCCTTCGGCGACCAGTTGCTCGTAGTGGGTGTAGCGCTCCTCGAAGGCGGTGCCGAACAGGTCGTGCAGGTCCGGGGTGTCGCTGGGGGAGAAGAGGGTCCACTCCTTGTCTTCGAAGACGCGCTTCATAAACAGGTCCGGCACCCAGTTGGCGGTATTCATGTCGTGGGTGCGGCGGCGGTCGTCGCCGGTGTTCTTGCGCAGTTCGAGGAACTCCTCGATATCCAGGTGCCAGGTCTCCAGGTAGGCGCAGACCGCGCCCTTGCGCTTGCCGCCCTGGTTCACCGCCACCGCGGTGTCGTTGGCCACTTTCAAAAACGGTACCACGCCCTGGGATTTGCCGTTGGTGCCCTTGATGTAGGCGCCGAGGCTGCGCACCGGGGTCCAGTCGTTGCCCAGGCCGCCGGCCCACTTGGACAGCATGGCGTTGTCGCGGATGGCGCCGTAGATGCCCTCCAGGTCGTCCGGCACCGTGGTGAGGTAGCAGGAGGACAGCTGCGGGCGCAGGGTGCCGGCGTTGAACAGGGTGGGCGTGGAGCTCATGTAGTCGAAGGAGCTCAGCAGGTTGTAGAACTCGATCGCGCGCCCGTTGGGGTCGTCTTCATTGATGGCGAGACCCATGGCGACGCGCATAAAGAAGATCTGCGGTAGCTCGAAACGGATTTCGTCCGAGTGCAGGAAGTAGCGGTCGTACAGGGTCTGCAGGCCCAGGTAGCTGAACTGGTGATCGCGCTCGCCTTTCAGGGCCTCGCCCAGCTGCGTCAGGTCGAAGGTGGCCAGCGCCGGGTCCAGCAGTTCCAGTTCGATGCCCCTTTGCACATAGGCTTCCAGGGCTTTGCCGTAGAGGGTTTCCATCTCGTGCTGGGTGGCGCGCTCGGCGACGCCGAGGAAGCGCAGCGCCTCGGCGCGGAGCTTGTCCAGCAGCAGGCAGGCGGTGGCGTAGGTGTAGTTGGGTTCCTGCTCGACCATGGTGCGCGCGGTGATCACCAGCGCGGTGTTGATATCGGTTTCGGAGACGCCGTCGTAGAGATTCTTCAGCGCTTCGGAGAGGATCGCCTCGCCATCCACATCCTTCAGGCCCTCGCAGGCCTCGCTCACCACGGTGCGCAGGCGCTCCATGTCCAGCGGAACCAGGGTGCCGTCTTCCATCTTGACGCGGATACTGGGGTGAGCCTGTGCGGAGTGTTGTGCGGTTTTCTGTTGGTTCTTTTGCTGGTCCTTCTCCGCGCGCAGGCGGGCGTGTTCCTCGCGGTAGAGCACGTAGTCGCGGGCGATCCTGTGCTCGCCGGAGCGCATCAGCGCCAGTTCCACCTGGTCCTGGATCTCCTCGATATGGATGGTGCCGCCGGAGGGCATGCGGCGCTGGAAGGTGGCGCTGATCTGCGCCACCAGGTCGCCCACCTGCTCGTGAATGCGGCTGGAGGCTGCGGCGGTACCGCCCTCGACGGCGAGGAAGGCCTTGGTGACCGCAACGGAAATTTTGCTGTCGTCGTAGGGCACTACGGTACCGTTGCGCTTGATGACGCGAATCTGTCCCGGTGCGGTTGCGGCCAGGGTGGTGTTGCCGCCGGTCTGCTCCCTGGTTGTAGTTGTTTTTTCAGTAGGCACGGATTGAGAGTGCCCTGTCTCTGTGTGCATGAATTTCTCCGCGTGTATGTACTGTTCTTCCGCTTCTGTCCGATCGGACAGCACCCTCGAAGGGAGATGGGGCGGTAACGGGTCCCTCGTTTTTCCTTCCGGAGCCCTCCGGGCCCGGGGTGGGAACAGGCCGCTTTGCCGTCGGCGCTCCTCCGTTTTTGGGGGGGCCTCCGGGTGCCTGCGGCGGATAGTCCATTCCGCCTGGTTACCTCTGATTTGCTTTTGGGAAAGCTGTGTCTGACTGGTGTACCGCAATGGGCGGCGCCGGGTCGGATCGGCCCCCGTCGGCTGGGGGGTTGTACCTGGGGCGCACCCCAATATATTGGGGTTGCGTCTCGACTGACCAACAAGATAATGCGGTAGAGGGGCTATTTCAAGGCGAATAACTCCGTAGTTTGCTGTGGATAATTTGTGGGTAGTCCTGCAATTGTCAGTGACCACTTTCGTGCCAGTGCCCGCCGTTACTGGGGGTGGCTGAAATCTGTACAGCGGTTTTTTATCCGGGAGGGGCTTTAAGAATTTTTTTTAATAGTAAGTGAGCGCTAAATTAACCCTAGCAATAACTGTCCAAGATTGTTTGGTTTTTGAGCAAAATGGTGCCCGGCCGGTAGGTTTTGCGGCGCCTATTTAATCATTTGCGCGCTGTTTAGCCAGCAATCGACCGCGACCGGCGATCTCCTATTGACCCGCCATACCGGCCCAGGCCGGTATGGCGGGGGTATGGGCCCTCAGGGGGTCAATCGCTGTGCTCCTGCAGGAACTCCATCAGCGCTTTCTGCGCGTGCAAGCGGTTCTCCGCCTCGTCCCAGACCACGGAGATGCCCTCGTCCTCCAGCAGCTCTCCGCTCACTTCCTCGCCGCGGTGGGCGGGCAGGCAGTGCATGAACACGGCGCCGCTGTTGGCGTGACTCATCAGTTCGTGGTCGACCAGGAAGCTCTGGAAGGCGCGTTTGCGCTCCTGCTGCTCGGTTTCCTGGCCCATGGAGGCCCAGACGTCGGTGGCCACCCAGTCGGCGCCGCGCACCGCGTCTGCGGGTTTGCGCACAATGCTCACCCTGTCGCCGGCGGCGGCGACTATGGCCTCGTCCGGCTCGTAACCCTCGGGGCAGGCGATACGCAGCTCGAAGTCGCACCGGCGTGCGGCGTTGATGTACGAGTGGCACATGTTGTTGCCGTCGCCCACCCAGGCCACCACCTTGCCCCGGGGGCTGCCGCGGTGCTCCACATAGGTCTGGATGTCCGCGAGCAGTTGGCAGGGGTGGTAGCTGTCGGACAGGGCGTTGATTACCGGTACGCGGCTGTATTGGGCGAAGCGCTCCAGTACGTTGTGACCGAAGGTGCGGATCATCACCATATCCACCATGCGCGAGATGACCCGCGCGCTGTCCTCGATGGGCTCGCCGCGGCCCAACTGGGTGTCGCGGGGGGAGAGGAAGATGGCGCTGCCGCCCATCTGTGCCATGCCCGCCTCGAAGGACACCCGGGTGCGGGTGGAGGATTTCTCGAAGATCATCCCCAGTACCTTGTCGCGGAAGGGCTCGGTGGCGATGCCTTGGGCACGCAGGGTTTTCAGTTCGATGGCGCGCTCGATAACGCCGTTGAGCTCATCCCCGGACAGGTCCAGCAGGGTGAGAAAGTGTCTGGCCATAAGTCGTTCCCTCCTAAATTCAGGCCGCTTGCCGGGTAAAGTTCTCGATCAGTGTGCTCACGGTGGCGCCGATCTGGCGGCACTCGGCGTCGCTCAGGGTGAGCGGTGGCAGCAGGCGCACCACGTTGCCGGCGGTGACATTGATCAGCAGGTCGCGGGTGCGCGCCTGTTCTACCAGTTCGGCACAGGGGCGGTCCAGTTCGATGCCGATCAGCAGGCCCAGGCCGCGGATCTCGCGGACCGCGGCACAGCCGGCCAACTGCTCGCGCAGCTGTTGCAGCAGCTGTTCCCCCAGTTTTGCGGCGCGCTCGATCAGCCATTCCCCTTCCAGGGTGTCCAGCACCGCCAGGCCGGCGCGGCAGGCCAGGGGATTGCCGCCAAAGGTGGAGCCGTGGCTGCCGGCGGTAAACAGCTGCGCCGCTTTGCCCCGCGCCAGGCAGGCGCCGATGGGCACGCCGTTGCCCAGGCCCTTGGCGGTGGTGACCACGTCCGGCAGTATGCCGTTGTGCTGGTAGGCGAACAGTTTACCGCTGCGGCCGTTGGCGCTCTGGATTTCGTCCAGCATCAGCAGCCAGTCCTGCCTGTCGCACAGGTCGCGCAATTTATTCAGGTAGTCCGGTGCCGGCACCCGGATACCGCCTTCTCCCTGCACCGGCTCCACCAACACCGCGACTATGTCGTTGTGCTGGGTGGCCAGCTTTTCGATTGCGGCGACGTCGTTGTAGGGCACGCGCAGGAACCCCTCCGGCAGCGGCGCGAAACCCTGCTGGATCTTTTCGTTGCCGGTGGCGGTGAGGGTGGCGAGCGTGCGGCCGTGGAAGGCGCCCTCCATCACCACGATGCGCGGCACCGCAAGGCCGCGCTCGTTGCCGAGCCGGCGCGCCAGCTTGATCGCTGCCTCATTGGCCTCGGCGCCGGAGTTGGAAAAGAACACATTGTCCATGCCCGACAGGGCCACCAGCTTCTCCGCAAGTTGCTCCTGCGCGGGGATATTGTAGAGGTTGGAGACGTGCAGCAGGGTCTGCGCCTGGTCCTGCAGCGCTTCGGTGACCGCCGGATGGCAGTGGCCCAGGCCGCACACGGCGATTCCGGAAATGGCGTCCAGGTAGCGTCGGCCGGCGTCGTCCCACACGTAGTTGCCTTCACCCCTGACCAGGGTCAGGGTTCTGGTGCCGTAGTTCTGCATGAGTGCGGGAATGGCCACTTTGCTGTCTCCTCTATGGTGGGCCTGAAAAACCGGAGGAGCCGCAGAAAGTTCGGCATGGGCGCCATTCGTCCGCAGTTTCCCCGGGAAAGCCGGCAATACTAACATACTTGTGGTGGCGCGCTACGCGGCGCGGCCACTTGGTGTGGTGCTGAAGGCCCTGTGTGGCCATCTTTTTCCAGCGACATTTCCGGTGCCCCTGCGGACCGTCGCCAGCCCCGTGTTTACTATTCTGAGAGCACTGCTTTCCCTGATTCGATGGGCAGAGAATTCCAAACCACTTCCGCGCCATTGCGCCGAGTAAATCATGAAATTCAAATGTATCGAAACCCCGGCCATTTCTCACTACGCTTATGTGATTGCCGACGGCAATTGCGCGGCGGTGGTGGATCCCCGCCGCGATGTGGACGATTACCTGGCCGCAGCCCGTGAATTCGGCTGCCGCATCACCCATGTAATCGAAACCCACCGCCAGGAGGATTTCGTGATGGGATCGGCCTACCTGGCGAGATTGACGGGGGCCCGGGTAGTCAATGGCGAGCACGAGTTGTTCGGCCATGGCGGCCTGCGCCTGGGGGATGGTGACAGCTTCACGCTGGGGAGCCTGAAAATTTGCGCCCTTCATACCCCCGGACACACGCCTGAGAGTATGTGTTACGCAGTCTATGAAAAGGGGGCCGATATCCCCTGGGGCGTATTTACCGGCGACACACTGTTTTTTGGCGATACGGGTCGCAGTGATCTGCCGGACGCCGATAAATCGGTCGAGAATGCGGCATTACTGTATGACTCCGTGCACGGCAGGCTGAAGGCGTTGGGGGATACCGTGTTGGTTTTTCCCGCGCATGGGCCGGGGTCCGTGTGTGGCAGCGGTATGTCGGAAAAGCCGTTTTCCACCATCGGTGAGGAGCGGCGTCTCAACGACGTGTTCACGCTGGACCGGGATGCATTTGCCCGCAAGAAAGGCGGCGAGCGGCTGCCGCGGCCGCCGTACTTTCGCCTGATGGAAAAGGTGAACCTGCATGGCGGGCTGGAACCACCGGAGGTTCTCGGTGCGGTCAGGTTCTTCGGGCCGGAAGAGTTTGCCGATGCGCGCAAGCGGCGGCAGGTGTTCGATACGCGGGAGCCCGAAGCCTTTGCGGGTGGCCACATTGCCGACAGCTACAGTATCTGGTTGCAGGGTTTGCCGGTTTTTGGCGGTTGGCTGGCCGACGAAACCACAGAGCTACTTTTGGTGGGAGACCGCGGCGAGGATATGGAAACTGCCGCGCTGTACCTGAGCCGCATCGGCATCGACCGGGTCGAGGGGGCCCTGGCCGGCGGTTTTGGTAGCTGGCGCAACAGTGGGCACCCGTTCCGGCACAACCGCGTGATCACCCCCCGTGAACTGATCGACCGGCTCGATGAAATGCAGGTACTCGATGTGCGCGAGGACGGCGAGTTTGACAGCGGGCATATTCCCGGCGCGGTCCATCTATACGTCGGGTATCTCGAGGAGCGCCTTTCTGAGACAGGCCTCGACAGGAACCGGCCCCTGGTGGTGACCTGCGGGGTCGGGCATCGCGCAGGACTTGCAGTCAGTATTTTGCTGCGCCTGGGGTTCACCGATGTGCGCAACCTGCTCGGGGGGATGAAGGCCTGGGGCGCCTGCGACTTTCCGATGGACTAGTCGCGAGATGCACCGGTGGGTTGGGTGGGGTACAATCCCGCCCCTCAAAACAGCGAACGGGCGCCGGGCGCCGGGCCGAAACACTTTCTAATCGAGGTTGGTCATACCTATGGACACACTGGAGAACATCAAGCAGCAGATAGCCGACAACGCGATCCTGCTCTATATGAAAGGCAGCCCCAACGCACCCCAGTGCGGCTTTTCCATGCGTGCCTCCCAGGCACTGATGGCCTGCGGCAAGCGTTTTGCCTATGTGGACGTGCTGTCCAATCCGGATATCCGCACCGAGCTGCCGAAATACGCCAACTGGCCGACTTTCCCGCAGCTGTGGGTCAAGGGCGAGCTGGTCGGCGGCTGTGACATCATTATGGAGATGTACGAAAACGGCGAGCTGAAGACCCTGGTGGAAGATGCCTCTGCCGAGAGCGAAGGCGGGGAATAGGTTTTTTTTCTCTTTGCCCAAACAAAAAAGCCGCGGTTGCCGCGGCTTTTTTATTTGGGAATGACTGTGGATATCCTGTTCCAATCAAGCGCTTACTGGCTCGTCCCCTCGCCGTAGGTTGTGCGCGGGATTATTCCCCGGTTTCCATCTGCGACTGCAGATAGTTCTGGATGCCCACCTTGTCGACCAGGTCCAGCTGGGTCTCCAGCCAGTCCACATGTTCCTCCTCGGATTCGAGGATTTTTTCCAGTAGTTCCCGGCTGCCGTAATCGCGCACCGATTCGCAGTGAGCGATGGCGTCGCGCAGGTCGGGGATGGCCTTGGATTCCAGCTTCAGGTCGCAGTTGAGCATTTCCACCGTGTCTTCCCCGATCAGCAGCTTACCCAGGTGCTGCAAATTGGGAATACCCTCGAGAAACAGAATCCGCTCAATCAGCCAATCGGCGTGTTTCATCTCATCGATGGATTCGTGGTATTCCTTTTCCGCCAGCTCTTTCAGTCCCCAGTTTTTGTACATGCGGGCATGCAGGAAGTACTGGTTGATGGCCACCAGTTCGTTGCCCAGTACTTTGTTTAAATGTTCGATAACTTTGGGATCGCCTTTCATAGCTTTTGCTCCTCTGGCCCTGCCGAGACTGAATGGATATTCAGGATATTCCTGTTTGTTAAGTTAAGCCGCGGCTGTTTTGTTGCCTGCATATTGTAGAGCCGCTGCCGCTATGCCGGTGGAGTTTGCGTCTCCCGATGGGGCAAGTCAAGAAAAAGGCGATTTTTGTTTGCGTGCGGAAAAACAGGGAAATTAAGGGAAATTCGGCAGAAAATTACAACGAGAATGATTTCCTTTTAGATTGTTTCCTGCGGATGAAAAAGACCTGTTCAATGGTGTTCAGGGAAGGTTGATTCGCTGGCGGATTCCAGAGATTTTCTTTTGGATAATTTCCCGATCGAATCGGTCTTCGATAAATTTTTCGAGGTCTTCCTCCAGGCGGTCGGTATACCTTCGCAGCGCGTGCCTGTCTTCCGAGCGGGTGCAGACATCCGCGAGGTCGAGCAGTGTATTCAGCAAGTGGTGCATGACTACACCGCTTTGGCGGCCGTATTCGCGGACTTCATCGAAAGCCGCTTGCAGCAATTCGGCGAAATCCAGCTCGACGGTTACCAGGCGCAGTTCACCGCCGTCATCGTGAAAACAGTTGGGCAGTTGCGGTCTCTGCAGCACCTTGCCGATACCGTCCACCAGGCGATCGATACAGGTGTAGGCAGTAAAGGGATCGTTGATACCCGGGGACAGGGCGCGCACCGCAATCTGTGCCAGTTGGTGAATGGAGAAGACGATGTCCTGCCCTGCGGTGGGCTGGTGACCGGTGCCGATGGCGCCGGCGACACTCTTGCTGATGGTGTCGCTGTCCAGGTGCCGTGGCGGCTGGAATACGCTTGCCACCAGCGCCCAGGAATTGAGGTAGCTGCCCGGGTGGCACTCCAGGCGGACACAGCAGTCGTGCTCGCTTGCCCAGCGGATCAGTTTTTCGCGGTCGATGGTCTGTACATAGCCGCTCTTGGCACTAAAGACGCTGAGCCGGTCTTTGCCCAGGGGCAGGCGATCGGTGTCGCAGCGCTCGGCACCTTGGCCGAAGTAGTCGTGTGCACTGGGGTAGAGGCGGTCGATGGCATCGCTGAACTCGCGGTTGATGTGAAAGGTGACGTTGTCCACCTGGATGGACTGCGCCATGTTGTGGATGAAATAGATCAGGAAGGCGATGCTGACCAGGGCCAGCAGCACTGCGGTGTGTACCGCCAGGCCGAGGTTGGTGGTGGAGTCAGTCTGGGCGTCGATGCCGCGCATGGTCACCAGTGCGTACACAAAAGTGGAGAGGAATATCCCGAGGGTATATTGGGTGCCGCGGTCGCGCATAAAGTTGCGCACCAGTCCCGGGCCGAACTGGTTGGAGGCCAGGGTGAGGGCCACGATGGTGATGGAAAATACGGTGCCGGTCACGGTGATGGTGGAGCCGGCGATCATGGACAGCAACGAGCGGGCGCTGTCCGGGTCCTGCAGGCGCATCCAGCTTATTCCCGGCAGCCCGGCGGACCCCGCGATCTGGTCTGCCAGCTGCATCCCCTGGGACAGGGCGATGGCGGTGACCACCATCACCGTCGGCACCAGCCAGAAGCTGGAGCGCAGGTGTTCGCCGAGATGCTGCAGATACTGTTTCATGGGCGGCCGGCAGTCGGGGAAAGTGCTCCGCTAAAGAAAAGTGCTCCGCTAAAAATAGGACAGGCGGGCAGTTACGTCAGGCGGTGGGGGCTGTGTTGCGGTGAGCTGCAGGGGAGCTTTGAAGGAGGGTGCGGCTGGAGGGCTCCGGGTGAGGTCAGCCGGCGGAATAGAAGAGTCCGTTGTTGCCCGCGGCCACCATGCCGCCGCTCATGGTCTCGTCGATGATTTCCTGGGTCAGTTCCGCGCAACGGCCGCACTGGGAGGACACGCCCAATTGGCGGCGCAGGGCCTTGACGGACGTGGAGCCGTCGTAGACCGCTTCCTTGATCTGGCGGTCGGTAATGCCTTTACAGATACATACGTACATCGTCGATGAGCCCTGGCGCAAATTTCGCTCTAAAACTGAGTCTGCGAAGATCGTATTGCAAGTGAGAATGAGTGTCAATAAGATTCTGTGTCTGTTCAGTTGTTATTCTAGACAAAGGTTATCCCGGTTGGCAGGGGGGTGAGTGACCGGAATGGGGGGGAAGGTCAAACACCTCCAATTCCCATTACTATCGAAGCCATATAAAAAATTAATGGGACTGAAAGAGGTGCCTGTGTATCATAGCGGGCCACTATCAAATCTGATTCAATTTATAGCGATTGCATATAAATTGACCACATTGTCGTTCCAATTTACTAACCCATCATCGGAATGAGGAGGTTCTCATGGCTGTACTGGTAGGCAAACCAGCACCGAATTTCACCGCTGCAGCGGTACTGGGCAACGGCGAGATCGTCGACACCTTTACCCTGAGCGAAGTCATCAAAGGCAAGAAGGCGGTAGTTTTCTTCTACCCGCTGGACTTCACTTTCGTGTGCCCGTCCGAGCTGATCGCTTTTGATCACCGCTATTCGGAGTTCCAGAAGCGGGGTGTGGAGGTAATCGGCGTATCCATCGATTCCCAGTTCTCCCACAATGCCTGGCGCAACACTTCCGTCAACGACGGCGGCATCGGCCCGGTAAAATACGCCCTGGTGGCCGACACCAAGCACGAGATCTGCCAGGCGTATGACGTCGAGTCCGAGGGCGGTGTGGCCTTCCGAGGCTCCTTCCTGATCGACGAAGAGGGCGTGGTGCGCCACCAGGTGGTCAACGACCTGCCGCTGGGCCGCAACGTCGACGAGATGCTGCGCATGGTCGACGCGCTGACTTTCCACCAGGAGCACGGCGAAGTCTGCCCGGCCGGCTGGCAGGAAGGGGACAAGGGCATGAGCGCCTCTCCGGCAGGTGTGGCTGCCTACCTGAGCGAGCACGCCGAGAAGCTGTAAGCATCGACGGAAATCCCCGTTTGATGCTGATTTGATGCTGAAAAGCCGCCTGCGGGCGGCTTTTTCATAGGCGTCGCTCCGCCGTGACCCATACGCCCCGCTGGTTTCCGGTCGGCATTCCGCCGATATGCCCCCGGCACGCGCTCCTTGAGTTACAATGTCGGGCTTTGTCCGGCCAGTCGGCCATGGGAGAGAATTTTTCCGCAGGCTGCTAGTCTTAAACACAGGTTTTGGATTTTGCCCCCTGCCGCGGCGGCTCGAAGTACGGCATGAAATTTCTGTCTTTATCGTCCTCTTTTTTCCCTCGGCGTCGGCGCAGTGCGCTGTGTTGCCTGCTGATGGCCCTCTGCGGCGCCTGGCTGCCGGTATGCGCTGCTGGCGATGTGGACGCCAGCGCCAGGGATTTCGACCGCTATTTCCATCAATTGATGAAAAAGCAGGATATCCCCGGGGCCGCCTATGTGATTGTGGGCGGCGACCGGGTGGTGGCCATGAACACCTACGGCGTGCGGGTCAAGGGCAGGCGTGCCCGGGTGGACCGCAACACGGTGTTCCGCCTGGCCTCGGTGTCCAAGACCTTCGCCGGCAGTATGGCCGCGGTGCTGGAGCACGAAAAAAAGTTCAGCTGGGGTGACCGGGTGGTGCGCTATGTGCCCGAGCTCAGTTTCAAGACCCCCGCGCTGTCCCGCCAGTTGCAGGTGCAGCACCTGCTCAGCCACTCATCGGGGCTGACCCCCAATGCCTACGACAACTACCTGGAAAACAACAAGCCGCTCTCCAAGATCCTGCCCCAGTTCGCCAATATCGATCCGCGCTGCAAGCCGGGCAACTGCTACGGCTACCAGAATGTGCTGTTCAGCCTGATCGAGGATGTTATCTACAAGGCCACCGGGGTCACCTACGAGCGCCAGTTGAAAGAGCGCTTCTTCGCTCCATTGAAGATGAAAAATGCTTCTCTGGGCTGGGAGAGTTTCATGGCCTCCAATAACCGCGCCGCCCCCCATGTGCAGACCGGCCGCGGCTGGCGCCCGGTGACAGTGAAAAAGGAGTACTACCTGGCGGCGCCGGCGGCGGGGGTCAATGCCAGCATCTCGGATATGGCGCAGTGGCTGAAGGCGCAGATGGGCTACTACCCCAAGGTGCTGTCGCCGGAGGTGATCCAGGACATCACCACCGAGCGGGTGGAGACCCAGCGGCATATGCGCCACCGTATCTGGCGCGACTACCTCACCCACGCCGGCTACGGCCTGGGCTGGCGCCTGTATACCATGGGCGATGACCGCATTATCTACCACGGCGGCTGGGTGGCCGGCTTCCGTGCCGCGGTGGCTTACTCTGAGAAGCAGAAGATCGGCATCGCTATCCTGATGAATGCGGAATCCCGCGTGATTGCCGACTTGACCGCCAACTTCGTGATCGATATCACCGGCAACGGTGCCCTCTCCACCGCCATGACCCGATAGGGGCGGGCACCGGGTTCGCCTCCGAGTGTCCGGCTGCCCTTGAAACCGGAAACCCTGTCCCAATATTCCTCCTCGTTCTGAATCATCTGATCGGGGAGACCTATTTCATGACCGTCGAGGCCCAAAAAGAACGCCACGGCTTCCAGACAGAAGCCAAACAACTGCTGCACCTGATGATCCACTCGCTCTACTCCAACAAGGAGATATTCCTGCGCGAGCTGGTTTCCAACGCCTCCGACGCCGCCGACAAGCTGCGTTTCGAGGCTCTGTCCAAGCCGGAACTGCTGCAGGACGACCCCGATCTGCGCATCCGCATCGAGTTCGACAGGGAGGGGGGCACCATCACCATCACCGACAACGGCATCGGCATGAGCCGCGACGAGGTGATCGAGAACCTGGGCACTATCGCCCGCTCCGGCACCGCCAGCTTCCTGCAAAACCTCACCGGCGACCAGAAGAAGGACGCGCACCTGATCGGCCAGTTCGGCGTGGGTTTCTATTCCGCATTTATCGTCGCCGACAAGGTGGACGTCTTCACTCGCCGCGCCGGCCTCGAGGCCGATCAGGGCGTACACTGGGAGTGCAGTGGCGAGGCCGAGTACAGTGTGGAAAACATCGAGTGGCCGCAGCGCGGCACCCGCGTGGTACTGCATCTGAAAGAGGAGGCGAAAGAGTTCGCCGACGGCTGGCGCCTGCGCTCCATCATCAAAAAATACTCCGACCATATCGCCATCCCCGTGGAGATGCTGAAAGAAGCACCGGCGACCGAAGGTGAGGAAGAGGGTGAAGAGAAGAAGACGGCGCCGGAATACGAGGCGATCAATGCCGCCCAGGCCCTGTGGACCCGCTCGCGCAGCGATATCAAAGCCGAGGAGTACAAGGAGTTCTACAAGCATATCTCCCACGATTTCGACGAGCCGCTCACCTGGAGCCACAACCGGGTGGAGGGCAAGCTGGATTACACCAGTCTGCTGTACATCCCCGCCCGCGCGCCCTTCGACCTCTACCAGCGCGATGCCGCCCGCGGTCTCAAGCTGTACGTGCAGCGCACTTTCATCATGGATGATGCCGAGCAGTTCCTGCCGCTCTACCTGCGCTTCGTCAAAGGCGTGCTGGACTCCAACGACCTGCCGCTGAACGTCTCCCGCGAGATATTGCAGAAGGATCGCAACACCGACGCCATCAAGAGCGCGCTCACCAAGCGTGTGCTGGATATGCTGGAAAAACTGGCAAAGAAGGATGCGGACCAGTATCAGAAATTCTGGGAGCTGTTCGGCAACGTGATGAAAGAGGGGCCGGCGGAGGACTTCGCCAACCGGGAAAAGGTGTCCAAGCTGCTGCGTTTTTCCACCACTCACACCGACGAGCCCAAACAGGACCAGTCCCTGGAAGACTACGTGGGCCGGATGAAAGACGGCCAGAAGCATATCTACTATGTGTGTGCCGACAACTTCGCCACCGCAAAATCCAGCCCCTACCTGGAAGTCTTCCGCAAGAAAGGCATCGAAGTGCTGCTGCTCACCGATCAGGTGGACGAGTGGTTCGTGGGCCATATGCACGAATTCGACGGCAAGCAGTTCCAGGACGTGGCCAAGGGCGCACTGGACCTGGGCGAAGCCGAGACCGAGGAGGACAAGGCCGAGCGCGAAAAGGTGGAGAAGGACGCCGGCGCGCTGGTGGAGCGGGTCAAAGGCGTGTTGGAAAACCGCGTGGAGGACGTGCGCGCCACCACCCGCCTGGTGGATTCCCCCGCCTGCCTGGTGGTGAGCGAACAGGATATGGGCCCCCAGATGCGCCGTATCCTCGAACAGGCCGGCCAGTCGCTACCGGAGGCCAAGCCCATATTCGAGCTGAACCCCTCCCACCCTCTGGTGCAGCGCCTGGATCAAGAGGCCGATGAAGACCGCTTTGCGGATCTCACCAACATCCTCATGGACCAGGCCAACCTGGCCGCCGGCAACCAGCTGGCCGATCCGGCGGACTATGTGCGTCGGCTCAATACGCTGCTGCTGGAGCTGAACGCCTAGACTTTTCCTTCACGCCCCTCTCCCGCTTGCGGGAGAGGGGCTGGGGGAGAGGGAAAAATAGGAGCGGCGGGGCGGCCATCCGCCCATGGCCGCGATCGGACTTAACGGTTGCCCCGGACCT
>NZ_JBOFOC010000135.1:0-5511 GCF_051659245.1 Microbulbifer sp. | reverse complement strand
CGCTCCTACAGGTGGCTCGCTTAAGCCAATGCAGCCTCCCTGTGAGTGAGTAGTTACCAAGGAACTTCCGCTTAACTTAGCGCCATTCGCGTCAGACCTCTGATAGGAAATCACTTCAAATAGGGATCATTATTTCTTTTTCCACGCCCTATCAATTCTCTATCGGTGAACGCCGGGCAACTCGCAACGGGCCCGTTAAACTGCGTATATGCCTTGTTTTGGTTCACAACGGCATATCGTCCACGGATTTACAAGCATAAAAAGGAGCTGGCCATGTACTCGCCAAATACCGCTTACTTCACCCCGTTTTCAAAATCACCGCGCCTTCTTTCCCTGTGTATTGCCCTCGCAACCGCCGCACCGGTTCAGGTTTTTGCCCAGCAATCGGTTGTCGAGGAAGTCACGGTCACCGCGCAGAAACGCCAGCAATCGATGCAGGACGTCTCCATCGCCGTCAGCGCCTTTTCCGGCGACGCCATCGACAAAATGGGATTCGAGGAGGGACTGGATATCACCCAGCAGGTGCCCAATATGAATTTCTTCGCCATTTTCGGCGAGGCCTCCAGTCCCTCGGTCAGCCTGCGCGGGGTCAGCCTGGTCAACTTTTCCGACTCCTGGGAATCCCCGGTCTCCATCTATGTGGACGACGTCTACCGCGGCAATCCCGCCGGTTCGGCGATCCAGCTTTTCGACCTGGAGCGGGTGGAGGTACTGCGCGGCCCCCAGGGCACGCTGTACGGGCGCAATACCACCGGCGGCCTGGTGCACTATGTCTCGCGCAAGCCTGGCGAAGAACTGGAGGCGAACGCCAGCGTCAGCTACGGCAGTTATTCCGAACGCATTATCGAAGGCTCCCTGAGCGGACCGCTCAGCGACGGGGTACGGGGCCGGGTTGCGGTCAAGAGCACGCAAAACGACGGCTGGCAGACCAATACCGTCAACGGGGACAAGTTAAACGATACCGACAGCTTTGGTTACCGTACCCAACTGGAATTCGATCTGGGCGACAGCGGCGGCCTGCTGCTCAATGTGCACGGCAGCGAGGCGGACCAGCAGTCTGTGGGCTTCGCCCATATGGGCTACCTGGAAGCGCCCGTGGAGGGCGCCGCCACCTGCTCCATTTCCCGCATCCAGGACGGCGAGTGCACCAGCGCCACCTTCGGCATGACCGGCGCCGAAGCGGCCGGCGGAAGATTCGATCCGGAGCATGTTGCCTCCAGCGCCACCGACGGCATGGCGACAAAGATCGACACCTTCGGCACCTCCGCCACACTGGACTGGGAGTTCGACGCCTTTACCCTCACCTCCATTACCGCCTACGAGGAGCTGGATAAATTCCTGCAGGACGACGGCGACGGCACACCGGTCATCTGGTTCGACGAGCAGTACGCGGTGGACGCGGAGCAATACACTCAGGAAATCCGCCTGGACGGCAGCACCGAGCGCACCACCTGGGTAACCGGCTTCTATTACTACAAGGACGACCGCGGCCTGGTCACCGAAGCCCCCACCACCGCCGACGGCCTCTGGCATCGGGAGATAGTGGCGCTGGACAGCGAGTCCTGGGCCCTGTTCGGCCAGGTGGAATACGACCTGAACCCCGAACTGACCCTGGTTACCGGCTTGCGCTACACGGAGGAGGAGCGCGATTTCACCGAAGTGTCCGGTCCGGTCTTTCCCGGCTATGATGATCTGGATGTGAAAGACGACTTGAGCGAGAGCGCCACGACCGGCCGCATTGGCCTGGATTGGCGCCCGAGCGACGACACCCTCGCCTACGCCAGTTTTTCCACCGGCTTCAAGAGTGGCGGCTTCTCCGGTAGTTACAATCCCAACCTGGCGGCAACCCGACCGGTCGAGGCAGAGGACATCACCAACTTCGAGATCGGGGTGAAGACCACCCTGGCCAATCGTTTTCGCGTCAACGCCGCCGCATTTAATTACACCATCGAGGACTACCAGGCACAGGTATTCCTCACTGTCGCCGAAGGCAGTGTAATCACCAACGCCGGCGACGTGACCGGCACCGGTGCGGAGGTCGAGATCACCGCACCCATCACCGACAACTTCGAGGTGATCGCCGGCGCCGGCTGGCTGGAGACGGAATTCGATTCCGAGCAGTTCTTTATCGTCGCCGGCGACAACTACACCCTGGACGGCAACGAACTGCCCTCTGCGCCGGAATTCACCTACAACCTGATGGCCCGCTACTACCTGAGCCTGGGAGACTCGGGGGAACTGGTGTTCCAGGGCGACTACGCCTGGCAGGACGACCACTACCTGCAGATCGAAAACGACCCCTACTCGAAACACGACAGCTACGGCCTGGCCAATGCCAAAATCAGCTGGCACTCGCCCTCGGACAGCTACAGCGTGGAGGCCTTCGCGCGCAACCTGACCGACGAGCGCTATTTCACCTACCAGAACACCCTGGGCAGCGACTGGGGATACGGCGTCTGGGGCCAGCCGCGCACCGCTGGACTGCGGCTGAACTGGAAGCTGTAAGCCGCAGCCCGGGAAGCAACGTTGGAGCCCGCTTCCCGGGCTCTGGTGGGGAGGCTGTTACCGCGACATCGTCCACACAGATTCAAAATAGGTCGGGAGCCTGCTAAAGTCCTAGAAAATAACATCAGGAATCCCCATGTGCGCCGATTCATTCTGTGCCTAGCACTGGTTTCCTCAGCACCCGCCACTGCCCAGTACTCCACCTTCGGAAGCTCCGCCATTCCCGGGCCTCCCGAGCCCACCGCCTACGGCCTGGAAATCATCCGCGCAGAGGACTGGCAGCCGAAGGAGAAAGGGGAGGAGGAAAGTGAGGCAAGCGAGAAGGGTCCCGGCAGCCCCGATAACCTTGAGAGCATCGTCCGCTACCGGGCGCTGATCGAACAGCTGGAGATAGCCCAGGGCCCTTACGCCGACGGGCTGTCGGAGGCGGTGGCCGGGTTGGCGCACAACTACCAGAACCTCGGCGAACACCAGCAGGCCGTTGACGCCTTCAAGCGCTCCATCCACCTCACCCGCATCAGCCAGGGCCCCTTTACCGACGAGCAGATCCCCCTGCTGGACAGCCTGCGGGAATCCCTGTTCGCCGACCGCAAGCTGCTCGAACTGGACCGACTGCAGGAATATATCTACCTGGTGCACAGGCGCGCCCTGGACCCCGGCGACCCCCGCCTCGAGCAGGCCACCCGCGACTACGTGGAATGGCAGCGCTCCGCCTACCTGCAGGACCTGGGGGACGACGGCTCCCGCCGCCTGCTCACCCTGCATCAACTGTACGACGACGCCATAACGGCCCTGAGGGAAGGCGAGGCGCCGCAGAGTATGCAGCGACCACTCCTGCAAGGTGCCCTGCGGGTGGCCTACCTGATGGCGCTGGACAGCCTGGGGAAGCAACCGAAGATCCGGATAGAGATTCGCCAGAGCAATATTCCCGCGCCCGCGTACAACTCGGAACAGGAGCGCCTTCAGCTTTTACAGGAAAGGAGTTATCGCCACGGCCTGCGGCTCGCCAAGGACCTGGTGGAAGCCAGCGAGGAAGAAGCCCCCGCCGTTCGCGCCCGGGCCCTGGTTGCACAGGGGGACTGGTACCAGTGGCAATATTATCGCGGCCGCGCTGTAAACATTTACGCCGAAGCCCATGCCCTGCTCGATGACCCCGACGAACGCCAGCAACTGTTCGGAGAACCCACCGAGCTGCCGGATAATTTTGCCTTTCTTCCCGATATCGAACTCACACAGCGCACACCGCGCGGCCGCGCGCAGGTGCGCTTCACCGTCGACCGCTACGGGCGGCTGCGGGACCTGGAACTGCTGAGCCTGGAACCGAAAGACGACCGCGGTGCGGAAACCGCCCTGCGGAAAATGTTGCGCAACCTGCGCTTTCGCCCGCGACTGGAAAACGGCGAGACGGTGGAAACTTTGTCAATAGAAAGGGAGTATATTTTTTTCGACAGCCCGTAAATTTATTATTCATCCTGCGTTCAGGGTTCGCATGAATAAAATACGCTGCCTATCTGGAAAGGCTTTGTATAAGGAAAATTTTTATGAAGACCAAAACCCTGTTCCCCCTGCTTCTCGCCTCCGCCGTCACCGCGGCCCACGCAGAGGAATACCAGTCCATCACCGACTTCGATTATTCCCATACCGAAATCGGCTCCTTCAAAGCGGACCAATACACTCTCGGCTCCACCTATTACTTTACTCCCAGAATGACCATGGGGCCGCTAAAGGAATTTGAATATATCAACAGGAGCAGCAATGTCTTCGGTGGCTACTCCTATATCGATACCGATTTCAGCGATGCCGATTCGGCAATCGTCGGCGGCGAGTATTTCGCCGGCAACCTGCTGGTGGGCGGCGCCTACCAGGATAGCGATGGCCTGGACAGCTATCACGCCTCAGTCGGATATCTCGCGAGCCCCGACCTCCTGTTCCGGGTGGACGCCGAGAAATTCGAGGACCGGGACACCGACTACTTTGCCTCCGCGCAATACAATCACCGGCTGGGCGGCAGCGACTACCTCGGCTTTACCCTGCGCGTGGACGACGATCTCGACTACCGGGAACTCTCCTCCAAGTACTTCGCCGAGTTCGGCCGCGACAGCTATATCGCTCTGAGCCTGAACTACGCGAGCCTGGACGGCGACTATGCGAGTGCCGGCGGTGACGACAACACCTGGAGCACCAAGGCTGATTACTACTTCAACAAGACCACTTCCGTCGGTCTGGGCTACGACAAGAACGATAATTACCTGGTGGACTTCAGCCACTTCTTCCAGGAAAACATCGCCCTCGAACTGGCCTATTCCTCGAACGCCGACGATTCCAACCTGGATACCTACACCCTGGGACTCCGCGCCCAGTTCTAAAATAACACTCCCTGTAGGGACAAATCGGCAGGATTGCCGATTTGGACGCCGAAGGCGCCCGCGTAGCGGGTGAACGCCAGGGATGGCGTGAATCAGCGCCGAGTTCCAGCTCGACTTGCGGGCCGCAGGCCCGCTTCCCGGGACTCGGGACTCGGGACTCGGGACTCGGGACTCGGGACTCGGGACTCGGGACTCGGGACTCGGGACTCGGGACTCGGGACTCGGGACTCTCAGAATTGTGCTGGACTGCGTAGCCGGGCTGATCGCGGCCATGGGCGGATGGCCGCCCCGCCGCTTCTACAGGGTGCCTTTCCAAAGTATTTCAGAGATTTTCTACCACTCGCCCCCTTTGCGCGCGGCAATCCCGCTCGCAAAAGCGTGCTTCTCCGCACGCGCTTCGGTAATCGTATCGGCGATATCCTTCAGGTACTGCTTGGCGCCGCGGCCGGTTGCGGATGGCCTCCAGGACTTGCCGTCGTCTTTGCCCATAATTTTGTGCCTCCTTGTAGGAGATGTAATAAAGCGGCGAGCCAAGATCTAGCTCAGTAGGAGGTCAGTCCCCTAAACTGGTTGAGTTTTGAAACACAAGGTCGCTAAGCGCCTTAAACCAGAAGGGGACTGACATGAATAACTGTGGCAT
>NZ_JBOFOC010000134.1:0-40665 GCF_051659245.1 Microbulbifer sp. | reverse complement strand
TGAAAAAAATCAGCTTATTTTGCCTGTCGCAAGAGTTCACCGTCGGTGAAGTTCTCCGACAGCGCTTAAACTGCGTTAAACCCCTATATTTATAGTGTTATTGGTGCTAAATGCCGGAAATTTATGCAACATTGGGGTTCACATTACCTGACTGGCACCCTAAAAATATGAGACAAAGACAGATGCAAAATCCAACTTTCATGAACATCTCCGATGATTTCTAACAGTTTTATTCATGAACCACTGGCTCATTATCACCAAGCGCTTGTACATCCGATGCGCAATTCCACACAGAAAATTTTTCCCATTAAAATCAAATAGATAACCAATATTTCTTCTTCGCATTCAAAGTAAAACGAGCTATACGCTCTGTAATTCTTGTCTGCCTTTGGCTCAAAGTCTCAGCGTTACCCCCTTTAAAGTCAATAATTTAGCGGAGGTTTGCCGGTGAACAAGAGCCATTGGCTTCTGAATACGGGCCTGAGGTCGGCCCACTGTATGAAATGTCTCCGTGGGGGGGAGCGGCGCCCCCCGAAACAGATCAGGGCTCAAGCACCATCAGTTCGATCTTCTCGAACACGGTGGGGTGGCTTTCCGCCTGAATCGCGATATAGCCTTCTTTGAGCAGAAGGCCTTCGCCGGTGATCAGTTTCTTTGCATCGGCGTCTTTGGGATCGAGTTGCGGCTTTCCGTACTCCATCACCACTTCGCCGTCGACGATATGGCGGATGACGTCGCCGCCGCGTACTTCCATTTCGACGGTGACCAATTGATCGCCGTGGAAGGTTTTCTTGACGGTGGCGGGGATGCAGTGGTCGGTGACGAATTTGCCGTCCATGACGATGTTGGTACCGGGCGTGCAGGCGTTGAGTGAGGCACGTTCGCTTTCACCGTCGCCGCCGAGCAGTTGCACTTCAAGGGATAACCATGGAGACGGCGAGGGTTGCGGTCGCAATGAAGAGGGTGAAAGGCTTGAGCATAGGGATGTTTCCTTGTCGGAATGCCGCTATTCGGGCTCCCGACCTGTATGATTTTTGAACAAAATTCTCGACATGGCGCTGGCAATCCCTTATAGTGCGCGCCCCGCTGTACGTCTCCACTATGGCGAAGTCGGGTAACTACTCACCCACAGGGAACCCGCACCGGTTTAAGGGAGCCACCTTGTAGGAGCCTGTTTGCAGGCGAACAAGAACAGAGCTCCGTAGCCATTCGCCTGCAAGCAGGCTCCTACAAGGGGTGAGTAGTTACGAAGTTGGTTTAACGCCGCACATTTTGCAAGCTCCCAGGAATACGCTCTTGATCTCCACCGCGAACATTACCATGCAGTTCGGCGCTAAGCCGCTGTTTGAAAACATCTCCGCAAAGTTCGGTAATGGCAACCGTTACGGCCTTATCGGGGCAAATGGCTGCGGTAAGTCGACGTTTATGAAGATCCTCAGCGGTGCTTTAGCCCCCTCGGCCGGCAATGTCTCGATTGCGCCGGGGTGTACTGTGGGTACATTGAGCCAGGATCAGTTCGCTTTCGAGGAGTACAGTGTTGTCGATGCGGTGATCATGGGAGATACAGCCCTGTGGGCCGTAAAGCAGGAGCGTGACCGCATATACTCGCTTCCCGAAATGAGTGAAGACGACGGGATGCGCGTCGCTGAGTTGGAAGTCCAGTTTGCGGAGATGGACGGCTATAGCGCAGAGAGCCGTGCGGGCGAGATTCTGTTGGAAGCCGGAATAGACGAAGCGCTGCATTTTGGCTTGATGAAGCAGGTTGCGCCCGGTTGGAAGCTGCGAGTATTGCTGGCACAGGCGCTGTTTGCCGATCCCGATATCCTGCTGCTGGACGAGCCGACCAACAACCTGGATATTCACACCATCCACTGGCTGGCGGAAATCCTGAACCAGCGCAAAAGCACCATGATCATCATTTCCCATGATCGCCACTTCCTCAACTCCGTTTGCACGCACATGGCGGATATCGATTATGGTGAGTTGCGTATCTTCCCCGGCAACTATGAAGACTTTGTCGCGGCTTCGACGCTGATTCAGGATCAGTTGCACGCGGAGAACGCCAAGAAGAGTGCGGAGCTGGAAGAGCTGCAGAGTTTTGTTAACCGTTTCTCCGCGAATGCGTCCAAGGCCAAACAGGCAAGTTCCCGTGCCAAGAAGATGGAAAAGATCAAACTGGACGAAGTAAAGCCGTCCAGCCGGGTATCTCCGTACATTACCTTTAAACAGTGCAAGAAGTTACACCGGCAGGCGCTGGTTCTGGAGGGCGTATCCCACGGCTTTGAGGACGAGCCCCTGTTTAACGGCGGAGAGATGATTCTGGAAGCCGGTGCGCGACTGGCGGTAATCGGTGAAAACGGTGTCGGCAAAACCACTTTCCTGCGCTGCCTGGTCAACGAGATCCAGGCCAATAGCGGTGAAATCAACTGGTCTGAGAATGCGGCCGTGGGTTACTGCCCGCAGGACAGCAGTGCGGATTTTGACTGTGATCTCACCATATTCGAGTGGATGTCGCAGTGGCGCACCCCCAAGCACGATGACCTGGCGGTGCGGGGCATTCTGGGCCGGCTGCTGTTTACCGCGGATGATGCCAACAAGAAGGCAAAGGTTTGTTCCGGTGGTGAGAAAAACCGCCTGCTGTTCGGCAAGTTGATGATGATGGACACCAATGTGTTGATCATGGATGAACCCACCAACCATTTGGATATGGAAGCGATTGAAGCGCTGAACAATGCCCTGGCAAAATACGAAGGCACATTGATTTTCGTGAGTCACGACCGCCAGTTTGTGTCGTCATTGGCGACCAGGGTTGTTGAAATCAAGGATCAGGCGCTGATCGATTTTCAGGGAACCTACGACGAATATCTGGCGAGCCAGTCGCAGCCTGGTTTACAGGTTGCCTGATGGCGCGGTGAATGATTGCGCGTTGAATGATTGAGAGTAGAAACCAACAAGTGGATTCTGTCCCACGTTATCGCTCTCCTGCCCATGCACCTCCGTCAGATAATTCCAGAATGCCTTCACAATCCGTGAAGGCTTCGGGGATACCCGCTCTGTATCGCGACAAAATCCCATTGGTACTGATATTTCTGCGGGTAGCTCAAGAAGTAGAAACGCAAAACCCCGCATATGGCGGGGTTTCAGAGAGCTTTAGGTTACTGCCGATTAGCGGTCGAGTGTATCAAGTAGTGTTTCTAATCGGGTCTCTACGCGGATAACACGGCTGCTGACTTGCACTACTTCTTTTGCAAGATCTTCTATGTCTTCCTCCAGCCCTTTTACATCGTCCACCAGAGTTATTACTTTAGCGATGTACATGGCCCAATCTGGCATCAGGCAAGGCTCCTTGTTGTCCTGTGTTAGCTGCTGATATGACTAGTTTCATGCTCAGTGAGGGTCAATGGTTCTCTTTGGTCCTTACTGCACGGATAGCGTTGCGGACGGTGAAACGGGCACGCCGAACTGAGTTTGACGCGTCTTCGACGCGCGCAATCATAGCCTTCACTAACTCAAACTCGTCCAGATGTTGATACTCGTTTGGTAAGGCACTGCGTAGTTCATCAAGCTGCGCCTCGGTCAGCAACCCTTCTACCTTTGTCCGAGCTTTCAGTTCAGCCTCCATAGGGGGCCTCCTTTGCTCATAATTAATGATAAACGGCGCCATGAGTATAGTGACGAGATCTCCCACTATCTACTCTCCGGTTGGATGGCCCGCCATTTTCCCATTTACATCGTCGGCGCAGCCAGAGGTGAAATGAACTACTGTCTCGCCTCCGCACTCCGATCCCGAATCGCCTTGAATTCCGATCCCTCCTTCCACTCCGGCCAGCGGGTCGAGCGGCCCAGATCCTGCACGGCGCCGGTGAGGTCCCAGTTCGGTCCCAGACGTCGCAGGTTTTGTGATAGCAGTTGTTCACAACGTCGCGTGAAACACTCCAGAGCCGCTGTAGGGTGCGCCGTGCGCACCGAACATGGCCGGAGACCGCGGCGATGTCGGCTGGTGCGCACGGCGCACCCTACGTGCTGATGTGATCGGCATGTGCCCTTGGCAGGGCCGATCGCGGCCAACGGCCGCTCCTACAAAAGGGGGCGGCCCGGCATACGGCGTTATGAAACCGCTATCAGTCATTTTACATGCCGGGTGATGGGCACCACATACATGCGCCTGTGAAAGCATTAAGTGTCAATGCACCACAGTGGTGCACCTCGACCCCGGGCCGGCGAATGGTAGAACCTGCAAATACGGCGCGCCGTTGTCGCGGGATGGCACAGAACTTGCCCCAATATTTGTGGGCATCGCACTTGTACTAGCGCTGTCCAGCACAAAAATCAGTTTCCATGGACAACGGCGTCCTCCATCCCTGCTGCACAGCCAGCGGGGCGGGAGACGCCGTTTTTTGTGCGCCGGGAAAAATACCCGGCCACTGGCGGTATCCATTGGAAACTTCCAGCTATTCGGAATTTGGGGGCAACACTATGGCTTACCTATTACCATCGGAATTCGCGACCAAAATGGTCGACGCCGGTGAAGCAAAAATCTTTATGTCCACGCGGGATACCCTGATCAGGGCTTATATGGCGGGGGCTATCCTGGCGCTGGCTGCGGTGTTCGCGGTCACCATCACCGTGACCACCGGCAGCCCGCTGCTGGGCGCGGTACTGTTTCCGGTCGGCTTCTGCATGCTGTACCTGATGGGCTTCGATCTGCTTACCGGTGTGTTCGTGCTGGTGCCGCTGGCCTGGCTGGACCGGCGGCCCGGGGTCACCATCAAGGGTATTCTCAGGAACTGGGGCCTGGTTTTCCTGGGCAACTTTGCCGGGGCGCTGACTGTGGCGTTGATGATGGCCTTCGTGTTCACCTACGGTTTCTCGGTGGAGCCCGGTGTCGTTGGGCAGAAGATCGCCGGTATCGGCGAGTCGCGTACCCTGGGTTACGCGGAGTACGGTGCCGCCGGTTGGTTCACCATTTTTATTCGCGGCATGCTGTGTAACTGGATGGTGTCCATGGGCGTTGTGGGCGCGATGATATCCACCAACGTGAGCGGCAAGGTGCTGGCCATGTGGATGCCGATCATGCTGTTCTTCTTCATGACCTTCGAGCACTCGGTGGTGAACATGTTCCTGTTCCCCTCGGCCATGCTGATGGGCGGCGGTTTCTCGGTAATGGATTATTTCCTCTGGAACGAGATCCCCACCGCGCTCGGCAACCTGGTGGGCGGCCTCGCCTTTACCGGCCTGACCCTGTACAGCACCCATGTGCGCACCGCGCCCAAGCGCAACCTGGGCGGCGACAGCGCGAAGCCGGCGCTGGCCAGCTGATCGAAATGAACGCAGCACAACCCCGGCCGGCAACCGCCGCCGGGGCAAACGTCCGCGAGTCCACTGGCCAGCTCAGGGTTTCCATCGGCCAGTGCACCAGCGAGGGGCGCAAGCCCCTCAACCAGGACTTTCACGGCGCCGTGGTGCCCGGGCAGCCGCAGCTTTCGCTGAAGGGTGTGGCCCTGGCCATGGCCGACGGCATCAGCAGCAGCGACGTCAGCCACGTCGCCAGCGAGACCGCGGTCAAGAGCTTCCTCGAGGACTACTACAGCACCTCCGAGGCCTGGTCGGTGCGCACCGCCGCCACCCGGGTGATCGCGGCCACCAATGCCTGGCTCGATGCGCAGACCCGGCGGAGCCACTACCGCTTCGAGCGGGACAAAGGCTATGTCTGCACTTTCAGTGCGCTGGTATTGCGTGGCGATACGGCGCACCTGTTCCACCTGGGCGATACCCGCGTCTACCGCCTGCAGGGCGAGACGCTGGAACAGCTGACCAACGATCATCGCCTTTGGGTCTCCGCCGAGGAGAGCTATCTCAGCCGGGCGCTGGGCGTTGACGCCCATATGAAACCGGACTACCAAAATTTTCCGCTGCGCGAGGGGCAGCTCTTTATCCTCGCCACCGACGGCGTGTACGAACATGTGCGCGCGGAATTCATCATTGAACAATTGCACGAGTCCGCCGGCGACCTGGATACGGCGGCCCGGACTATCGTCGATGCGGCCATTGCCAACGGCAGCGGCGACAACCTGTCGATCCAGATTGTGCGCGTGGAGGAATTACCAGGCCGGGAGACGCTGGCACTGCTGCAGCAGGCAGACGCGCTGCCGCTGCCGCCGCCACTGCGCCCCGGCGACGAGCTGGACGGCTACCGCATACTGCGCGGGATTCACGCCTCCAGCCGCAGCCATGCCTACCTGGCCGAGGACACACAGACAAATACCCGCGTGTTGCTCAAAACCCCTTCCATCGACAGGAGCGGCGATCCGGCCTACCTGGAACGTTTCCTGATGGAGGAGTGGATAGCCCGGCGGGTCAGCAGCGTGCACCTGCTCAGGGCGGCGCCCGCGGACAGGGAGCGCCGTTATCTCTACACCGCCACCGAATACATCGAGGGCCAGACTCTCGCCCAGTGGCTGCGCGACAACCCAAAGCCGGACCTGGAAAGCGTGCGCGGCATCGTCGAGCAGATCGCCCGCGGCCTGCAGGCCATGCACCGCATGGAAATGCTGCACCAGGACCTGAAGCCCGACAATATAATGATCGACCGCGGCGGCACGGCGAAAATCATCGACTACGGTGCCACGCGGATCGACGGCCTGGGTGAACTGGCCGGTGCCAGCGGGGGCGACCAGTTGCAGGGCACCGCCCTCTACGCCGCGCCCGAATATTTTATCGGCGAGACTCCCTCGGCCCACTCGGATTTGTTTTCCCTCGGGGTGCTCACCTACCACATGCTGTGCGGGCGCTTTCCCTACGGCCCCGACGTCCCCCGCGCGCGCAGCCGCGCCGCCCAGCGGCGGCTCGCCTATCGCAGTGTGCTGGACGAAGACAGCGAGATCCCCGCCTGGGTGGATGCCACCTTAAAAAAGGCCGTGCACCCGGACCCGCTGAAACGCTACCAACACCTGTCGGAGTTCCTCTACGACCTCCGCCACCCGAACAAAGCCTTCCTCGCCAATAGCCGACCACCGCTGATAGAGCGCAACCCGGTGGCTTTCTGGCGGGGCCTGGCCCTGTTGCAGTTCCTCGCCATCCTGGCGCTCCTCTATCAACTCCAATAATTTCCGCCGAGGAGAAGACCACGATCAAGGGTTCACTGCCCACGGCGGTTCCAACCGATCCGCTGATCTACCGCCGGTACGAGGTGGTGAATGTCTACGGCAGCACCATCAAAGAACTGATCCACGAGGAGTTCGGCGATGGGATTATGAGCGCTATCGACTTTTCGCTGGATATCGAGCGGGAGGAGGACCTCAAGGGGGACAGGGTGAAGGTCGTGTTGTCTGGGAAGTTTTTGCCTTATAAGGCGTATTGAAAGCCCTTAATTCCTTTACCGTAGGGTGCGCCATACGCACCATTTTCGCGCCCGGTGCCAGCGCCTCCCGGTGCGCACGGCGCACCCTACGATCGCAATTTATAGAGACGGTAAGAGAATATTCGAGCTGGTGTCACCGGCAGGTGCAAAGAGCTTGAGTTAAGCGGACCTTTTTGTTCGCCTGCAAGCAGGCTCCTACAGGGAAGGGATGACCACGCGGCCCTGGGCAGCGGGCTCACCTTGCCATAGGCGTCCCAGTGGGAAGAGGCCATCAGGATTTCATCCGGGCACTCGCTACTGGGAAGACTATTCGGGCGATAGGGAATGGCTGCTCCTGGCCACGGACAGGTAGCCCAGGTACCGCGCGCGAATTTCACGCACATAGTTCACCGGCTCGCGGCCGCGCACGTAGCCGAAGCGCGCCTGGCGGTAGTATTCCGGTTCGGATAGCAACAGCATCGCGTTCTCCACGTGGCCGAACCAGCGATCCGGGTCCCCGCCCATGCGCGCGGCGAGCCTTCTGGCATCGCGGACATGCCCGTGGCCGGCGTTGTAGGCGGCAAGAGTAAAGTAGATTTTCTGATCGAAGGGCAGGTCCAGCGGAAAGCGCTGTTCCAGCCAGTCCAGGTAGGTGACGCCCGCGCGAATTCCGTTTTCCGGTTCAAACAGGTTGCCTATTCCCATCTGTTGCGCGGTGCGCGGCAGCACCTGCATCAGCCCCCGGGCGCCGGCGAAAGACTCGGCGCGGGGATCGAACATGCTCTCCTGGTACATCTGGGACACCACCATCCGCCAGTCCCGGTCGGCGCTGGCGGCATATTTGCGTACTATCGGGTCGTAGGGGGAGAGCTGGTCGACGGTGCGCAACCGGTCGCGCTGGTGGCGGCGGATACGCTTGGTTTCCTTGAAATACTTGTTGTAGGTGACGTTGAAGAAAAGGTCGCGATGATGCTTCTTCAGGAAGCCGTTGAGATGCTTCAGCAGCTCCGACTGATCCTCGCGCACTGCCCAGGCGATATCCCGCTCCCCCGGCAACTCGCCCACTACCGCGAAGTCGTCGCGGTAGGTGCGCTCGATGGCTACCAGATGGGAGTCGGCCACCGTGTGGGGATAGGTGCCCCGAACCACGGCGTCGATCAACTGCTCGGTGGTGGCCCCTTCCACCGGAACGATTTCCATGGGTTCGGCCTGATCCCCGGTCAGTTCACTGAGGTGGCCGTAAAAACTGCTGAGAGGATTGACGGCGACCCGCTGCCCGGCGAGCAGCTCCTGTACCGGTGTTTCCGCGGTATTTTGCTCTTCCCCCTTGGCCGCGATCACCTGCTCGGTGACTTTTAAATAGGGGCGCGAGAATACCAGCCCCTGCCGCCGGCGCGATTCGGTGACCGTCAGCGAGGCGGCTATCATATCGCCCATACCGTCGGCCAGTGCCTCGGCCAGGTCCACATCGGGCCCGGGCACCACCATGCTCAGGCGCAGCTCGTGCTCGCGGGCAAACTGCTTCAGCAGGTCGTAGTCGAAGCCCATCAGTTCGCCGCGCCACATAAAGTAGGAGGCGGGGTGATTGCGGGTCAGCACGCGCAGGGTGCGGCTCTGCTGTATCTGCTCCCAGTCGCGCAGGGGGCGCTGCTGTTGTTGGCCGGCGAGCAGGTGCTCGGCGGTAAAGAATTCGTTCAGGGCGCGCTTCAGCTGCGGCGCCTCGCTGCGCACGGCCCAGGCGATGGCGCGCTGGGATTCCAGCACCGGGCTCGCGATCAGCTCGGGATAGGCGGGCAACAGGGCGTCGGCGAGGTTGCTGTCGATTACCGTGGCCGGGTAGTCCCCGCCGGCTACCGCCGTGAGCAGGTCGTCGTGATCTACCGGTTCGTCCAGGTAAGTGACGGAAAAACGCCCGCTTCTCTCCCCGGTGGACAATGTCTGTGCGAAGGCACTGCCGCGGCGCACCGCCACCTGAAGCGGCTCGGTGTCCAGCGGGGTGTCGCGCCCGGTTACCAGCAGTTCGCGCACATACTGCAGGGCGCGAGTGAAGTCGACCTGCTCGGCGCGCTCGGCGGTGCGGGAAAAATTAGTCGCGATCACATCGCCGCGCCCTTCTGCCAGGGCCGGGATAAGGCCTGCAAAGGTTTCCACGTATACCCACTGGGGCTCCAACCCGCGGCTGCGCGCGAACCTCTCGGCCAGTTGCCGCCACTCGCTGCCGGGCAGCCCCTCGCGGGGCAGGGAATCATCCTCCTGGTTCCGCGGCGCGAGCAGACGCAGCACGCCGTGTGCGCGAATCTCCGGCAGATCCCCCAACTCGACGTAATTCTCAAAGGCCGGCGGATCGGGCTCCACCCGGAGCTGTTTCGGCGACTGCTGCTCTGATAATGACGGTGCCTCCTGTTCGCCGTGCCCGCTCTGTCTTTCGCAGCCGAGCGCGGCCAACAGTGTCAATGAAGTGAAAACCAGGGCGGATAAAAATTTGTAATTCACGTTTTTACTTTATTTTAAGTTCATTTCGGGGCACTTCTCGCCAAGACAATGGGTATACTACATTGAAAGGGTTTATTTCAACAGGCGGGCCGATAGTTCCATTTATTGCCTGCTCCCGGTCTACGCCGGGGCGGCACTTTTGGTTGTGCTGTTGCTGGATGTGGCGCTGGTAAAACCGGGGCTTTTAATCGAGGCCTTCAATCCGGTATCGATAAATATCGTTACCCTGGTGCTGTGTTATCCGGTTGTGATAACGCACCAGGAAATTGAATTTGGTGGGAAGGGGGCCAGTGTCCATTAGCGCTTGAGTTGAATGGCACGAAGATAAGCCGCTTCCTTGTAGGATGGGCAAAGCGTAGCGTGCCCATCTTCCTGGCTTGATGGGCTTATAGGGCCATTGGGGCTTGAGTTGTTCGCCTGCGAGCAGGCTCCTACAGGGGAAAAGCCTCCCCGCAAGGGGAGGCCACGATCATTGGCAGTTACTGCACAACAACCTTTTTCGCCCCGGCTTTCGGCTTCAGCTCCGCCAGCATCATCTTCATCTGCTGGTACTCGTGCTCGTTGGTCAGTTCCAGCAGCAGCGGCTGGGCCACTTGGGCGAAGTACTCGGCGTCTTTCTGTTCGTACAATTCCATCGCCAGCCACTGGGAAATTTCCACTTGGCGCGGAGCGCGCAGGTAGGCCTGCTCAAGCATTTGGGTGTATTTTTCCCGCGGGTAGTCGAGCATTTCCATGGCCATGGCCAGGCCGTACCAGTGGAAGGCGTTGTCCGATTCGTTGTTGACCAGGAACGTGAATTTGTCGCACGCCTTTTTCAGCCGTTTGCGATCGCGCGCCGGTCCGGGTTTGAACATCTCGCGGTTGACGCCCAGCCAGGCGTCGGCGCTCTGGTACCAGAATTTGTCGCGAAGGGACACGGGAACCGTGGCCAGCAGGCGCTCGGCGCGGTCGAAATTCCCCAGCCTGGTTTCCGCCTCTGCCTGCACCGAGATCAGTTCCGGGCTGGCTATATTCTTGGCGCGGGCATACCGCACCAGCGAGTACAACTCTTCCAGGTTGTAACCGGAGAGCACCAGGAAGCGGCCCACTTCCACCATTGCGCGCTGCGGCAGGAGGCGGTGTACCTTCGGGTTGACCTCGCGGAAATCCGCCGGCACCGCGCCACTGGCCAGGTCGAACCTGCCTTCCTCGAACAACCTTTTGTACTCGCGGTCTATCTCCGCCAGCGTCATCCCGAGAGCGCGTTCCAACGACTCCACCGGGTCGGCGCCATTGTTGTAGGCCTCCACATACTCCTTGAATTCCTCCGCCTTGCCGCTCTCCATGATCACCCAGTGGGCCAGCATCCAACCGCTGGCGTAAACGCGGCTTTTCTCCTCGTCCGGAATATTCTGCACGGTAGCGCGCAGCAGTTGCTCCAGAGGGAGCGGCTCGGTGTAGAGCAGGGTCATGGCCCGCTCTTCCGGGATTCCACCAATCTCATAGTGGCCCTGGGCGGGGAAGTCCATGGTGGACATGAACTCGGCAAAGCCCTCGCTGTACCAGTAGGGGTAGTGAATGGTGGTGCCGTTGTAGCTGAGGAAGTGGGTGTATTCGTGGAACAGGAACTCCCGCGCCGCCAGCTGGCGCTCGCCGCTGCGGCCATCCAGGTTCACCAGGGCGTAGCTGCCCTCGGCAGTTGTGTCGAACAAGCCGTTGGTGAGTTCCCCCAGCTCCGCGCCCACCAGGCTGCCGTAGGTCTGACGATCGGCGGCGGCGTAAATGGTGAGCTTTTGCCCCGCTTTACTTCCAGGCATCAGTGTCAGAGCCACGGCGCGGTAGCGCTCGAGGTCCGAGGCGAGGATTTTCACAACCTCCGGCTCACCGTTGGTGATAATTCGGAAGTTGGTGCTATCGACCTGATACCAGGTCTCTTCCCCCAGGCCCAGGTTTTGCTGGGCGCCGCAGGCGGCAAGGGCAAAACTGAAAAAAATTACCAGGAATGCGGGTGCGCGGGAAAACATATTTCTGACCACCGGGTTACTTCTTCTGGACCCTCCGTGGCAAAAAGTGGAAGCACACAGTAACCGTTTTTATTGATCAAAAAAAGAACAATTTTAGACCAAAACCCAGTATCCATCGGGTTTTCTGGGACTGAAAGGTCCGTACAAGTCAGCTTTTACTGTGATCCCTCAAGGTTCTTCCATACGTCAATGACCAGGAGCTGCTTCTAAGTTTTTGTTCGCGAAGGCATCGAGCGGCGGTTACAGGACTATAGTTAGTATGTGACCGCTTCAGACTGAGCAGTCACAAAACAAACATAATTGCGATGAGAGAACCCCATGAAAACTTCCCCGTTCCTGGCGCTGCTCGGCGGCGCCCTGCTGGCGGCGCAGAGCCTTGCCGCCCCCATCTTTATCCACGACCTGGATATCACCACCTTCGACGGCACCGAGCTGGACGCCAACCTGTTCGTGCCCGAGGGCCCACCACCCGCCGGCGGCTATCCCACGGTGCTGTTCACCAACAGCTGGGCACAGGGGAAACATCAGTACCTGCTGCAGGCCGCCGAGTTGGCCGATAACGGCTACCTGGTAATGAGCTATGCCACCCGCGGCTTCGGCCAGTCCGGCGGCCTGGTGGATGTGGCGGGCAGCCACAGCATTGCCGACGTGGGCGTGCTGATCGACTGGCTGGAGGACCGCTACCCGTTGGGCAATCTGGGCCTGGCCGGTATTTCCTACGGCGCCGGCGTCTCGCTGCTGGCCGCGGCGGCGCACCCGCGGGTGGACGCGGTGGCCGCGCTCTCCGGCTGGTCCGACATGGTGAAGGGACTCTACCCCAACGAGACCGTCAACCTGGTGTGGGGCACGCTGCTCACCGCCTCGGCGCGGAACCTGGACCCGCAGGTGGACCGCATCTGGAGCGACCTGCGCCGCGGGCAGAATATCGACGGCGTGCTGGAGTTCGCCGCGCCCCGCTCGGCACTCGGCTTTGTGGATCAGCTGAATACCAACGGCACCGCGGTGCTGATGTCGAACAACTTCGCCGACTACCTGTTCAAGCCCAACAGCATGATCGATCTCTACACCCTGCTGGACGGCCCGAAAAAACTGCTGCTGAACCCCGGCACCCACGCGATTACGGAAACCCTGGGCGGCAACGACGGGCACATCTGGGCCACCGGCTTCCGCTGGTTCGACCACCACCTGAAGGGCGTCGACAACGGCATCCACCGCGAGCCCAGAGTGGACATGACGGTGCGCATCAGCAACCGCCTGGAGCAGTTCGAGGATTTCCCGGTAACCCGGAATCGCAGCACCTGGTACCTGCACCCGCGGCTGAGCTATTTCAACAGCGGCGGCCTGAAGAGCGGCGCCTACTCCGGCTGGAACTGGAACAACCGCTTCCACGGCGGCGCCGACACCCTGGCCGGCACCGGTATTCCGCTGATTTCCGACGCGCTGGAGGGCTTCGGCATTCCGGTGTACACCAGCATGCTGGGCATCAACGGCTACCACGCCATCGAGTACCACTCGCCGCTGCAGTGGGACACCCTGAAAATCCGTGGCACCCCGCAGCTGGATCTGTGGATAGTGCCCAGCAAGCCGGAGGTACAACTGCAGCTGCACCTCTACGACACGGATCTGCTGGGCCTGGGCCGCCTGATCACCCACGCGCCGGTCACCCTGCACAATGCGGTGGTGGGGCAGGCGCAAAAAGTCAGCGTGGATTTCTTTACCACCAGCTACGACGTGCCGGCGGGGCACCTGGTAACCCTGGCGATCGACACCGAGGGGGCGATTTACCAGAAGCCGGAGGACACCGATTACCGGATCGAGGTGCCCTATCGCAGTAATCGCCAGTCCAAACTGACGATTCCCCACCTATAACCGCAGCCTTTTTTTGTAGGAGCGGCCCATGGCCGCGATCGGCATGTGCTACGTAGCAAGGCCGATCGCGGCCATGAGCCGCTCCTACAGGAGGCATCCGGGCAATCCGCCGGCGAATCAGTACAATGGCGGTTTTTGCCAGGCACCGATCCGCTATGAAAACACTGATTCTGCGCTGTCTGCTGGCCCTCCCCCTGCTGGTGCTGGCCGGCTGCAACCCCGCTGAAAACTCCACCGCAACTGCCGGAAGCAAGGCCCCGGCGGGCAAGCTGCCGGAGGGCGTGCGCCCCCAGGCCTACCGCCTGGACCTGCTGCTGGACCCGCGCCGGGACGACTTCTCCGGCACCGTGGAGATCGATATCCAACTGGACAAAGCCGCGGAGCAGATCTGGCTGCACGGCAAGAACCTTCGGGTGAGCGAGGCCACCGCAATCCTCGCGAAACGGGAAATTCCCGCGGAATACAAAGAAGTGCTGGACAGCGGCGTGGCCGCGGTGAAATTCACCGAGGCGCTGCCCGCGGGCGAATTCACCCTGCGCCTGGCATACAGCGCGCCCTTCGATCGCAACCTGGCGGGCCTGTTCAAGGTGGAGGAGCAGGGAAGCGCTTACGCTCTGGCCAAGTCCGAATCCATCCAGGCGCGCAAGTACCTGCCCGGATTCGATGAGCCCGGGCTGAAAGCCACCTTCGATATCGGCCTGACCGTGCCCGCCGGCTACGCCGCCATCGGCAACGGCCCGGAAATCGAACGGGAGGCGGCCGGCGAGGGCCTGGAGAAAGTGACCTTCGCCACCACCCGGCCCATGCCCACCTATCTGCTGTCCCTGGCGGTGGGGCCTTTCGATATCGTCGAGCGCCCGGCAATCCCCGCCAACGAATTCCGCTCCGAGCCGATTCCCCTGCGCGGTTTCGCGCGCAGGGGCCGCGGCGGGGATATGAATTACATCCTCGATATCACTCCGCGCCTGGTGGAGATTTTCGAGCGGGAACTGCGCCGCCCCTATCCCTTCGAGAAGCTCGATATCATCGCCGCACCCCAGTGGCCCAGCGGCGCCACCGAGCTCTCCGCGGCCATCACCTACCGCGAGCAGCGCATCCTGGTGGGCGACAATCCCGCCCCCGGCGCGCGCCTGTCGCTGCTCGGCGTGCACGCCCACGAGATCGCCCATATGTGGTTCGGCAACCTGGTCACCCCTCCCTGGTGGGACGACCTGTGGCTTAAAGAGGGCTTCGCCACCTGGGGCACGCCGCTGGCGCTGACCCTGTTCGAGCCGGAGGGCGGCCACGACCTGAACGCGGCGACCCGGGCGATCAGCGCCATGCAACTGGACTCCCTGGCCAGCACCCGCGCCATTCGCGAGCCGATCAGCGACAACAACAATATCCGCAACGCCTACGATGCCATCACCTATTCCAAGAGCCTGGGGGTGATCCATATGGTGGACCGCTACTTCGGCGCGGAGCGTTTCCGCCCGGCGCTGGGCCGCTATATCGAGGCCTTCGCCGAGGGCGAGGCGGATTCGCCGGATTTTTACCAGGTGATCGGTGAGGAGACCAAGACCCCGGAACTGACCGAGACATTCCGCAGCTTCGTGGAGCAGAAGGGCGTGCCACAACTGGCCTTCGCACTGGACTGCGACGCCGGCAAAACCCGGCTGCAAATCCGCCAGAGCCGCTACAAACCACTCGGCTCGCCCATTGAAGACACGGGACAGAAATGGAGCATTCCGCTGTGCCTGCGCACGGACTCCGGCTCGGAACAGTGCCTGATGCTCACCGAAGCGCAGCGGAGCCTGGAACTGGCAAGTGAACAGTGCCCGCAGTGGATACTGCCCAACGCCCAGGGCAGCGGCTACTACCGCTGGACCCTGAACGAGGCCCAATGGCAGGCGCTGCTGGCGCAGTTCGCCGGCTTCGGCCCCACCGAACAGCTGTCGATTATCGACAGCGCCTTCGCCGCCTTCGAGGCGGGCGGGCTGCCGGAATCCACCCTGCTGCAACTGGTGCGGCAGTCCGCCGCCGCGGACAAGCGCCAGGTGGTCACCGCCCCCCTGCGCCACCTGCAGAAATACCGCCGCAACTACCTGGGCGGTGAAAACCAGCCGGCATTCCTCCAGTTTGCGCAGGACCTGTATCAGCCCCTGCTGCAACAGACCGCCGGCAGCGGCGACAGTGAAAAACAGCTGCTGCACAGCGAACTGCTGGAATTTATGGCGCTCACCGCCGGAGACCCGGCCGCCCGCAAACAGCTGGCGGGAAGAGCGATGGCCTTTACCGGCTTCAAACAAGAAAGGAATAAAGAGGCGCTGGACTCCGACCTCTACGAGGCCGCGCTCACCGTTGCCGTACAGGACTCCGGCGATGAATTTCTGCAACACCTGATCGGGGTGCGCGGCGAACTGGACGACCCGCTGTTCGAGAGCGCCAGCGCCAACGCCATCGGCCGCAGCGACAACGCCGGGCAACTGGAGCGGATTCACCAGCTGGCGCTCAGCGAGCAGCTGGGCGCTCGCGAGGCCTTCGGCCTGATCGCCAACTCTCTCGCCGAACCGGCGTTACAGCAACAGCACTGGCAGTGGCTGCGACAGAATTTCCCCCAGGTGGTCGACAAGATTCCGGAACAGTGGCGCCGCCATACCCCGGCTTTCGCCCGCGCCTTCTGCGACGCGGACCAGCTCGGCGAAGTGCAGCAGTTGTTTGCAGAGCAGGGCAAACTGGCGCCCGGCTATCAGCGCAGCCTGGCGCAGACGGAGGAGCAGATTCAGTTGTGTATGGCGCTGCGAGAGAGGGGGCGTGGTTTGGGTGGAGCGCTGTAGAAACTCTGATCACGGCCATGGGCGGCCATCCGCCCCGCCGCTCCTACAAGGTGTTTTTCACATTTTGTAGGAGCGGCCCATGGCCGCGATCCCAAGTCTGATTTTTTGCAATCGCTACACCTTCTTCTCCGTTTTCTCCACACCCTTATGGTGCTTACGCAAACGAAGGGCCAGCCAGATCAGCAGCAGCCCGAAGGCGAGGGCGTAGGCCCCGATCAGCCACACCAACGCCAGCGCCCCGGCACCGGGAGCGACCAATACCGCCACGCCAAAAATCACCGACAGAAAGCCGATAAAAATCAACAGCCACTCGTTGTCGATTTCCTTGCGCAGGCGCACCGCGCCGACAATTTCGAATACCCCGCGCACCAATGCCCAGGCGCCGATAAACAAAATCAGCACCAGTGCGGTGACCTGGGGATAGAGGAAGATCAGCACACCGGCGGCGACACTGACCAGCCCGCCGACAATCAGCCACCACAGCGGCGTGGACTTGTGCCGCCCGCGAACCGCCGCCACCAGCGCCAGCACCCCGTCGACCAGCACATAGATACCGAAGAGCACCACCAGGGTGAGCAGGGTGAGCCCCGGCCAAGCGAAGGCCAGCAGGCCGAAAAGCACCGCGGCGATACCGCGCAGGAGCAACAGCCACCAGTTTTCGGTGAGGACCCGCAGTATGGGGCGGGTGGCAAAGTTGGAAGTTTCGCTAGACATCAGCGTTCCCCGAATTGCATTACTACAGCACTAAGTGTAGCCGGCATCCGGGAACTGGCGGCATTTTCCCTGGCGGTATTCAACCTGGTCGTACTCAACCTGTAGGAGCGGCGGGGCGGCCATCCGCCCATGGCCGCGATCGAATCAGTCGACTCTGCAAGACTGCAATCGCGGCCAGGGGCCGCTCCCACCAGTCTAGTCAGGCCAGCGACCCGATCACCCCGCGCAGCTTTTCCACGATCGTATCGATTTCGTGCGCTTCGATAATCAGCGGCGGCGACATACAGATGGCATCGCCGATACCGCGCGCCATCACCCCGGCCTCCCAGGCCATTGCGGAGACCTTGCCGCCCAGCTTGCCCTTGAGGTTTTCCGGCGCGTGCAGCTCCACGGCGCCCACCAGTCCGTAGTTGCGCACATCGATCACATTGTCCATGTCCGCCAGGCTGTGCAGGGCGTCTTCCCAGTGTCTGCCGATATCGCCGCCGGCGCGGGTGAGCAGGCCCTCGCGCTCGTAGATGTCCAGGGTGGCCATACCCGCGGCGCAGGCCACCGGGTGCGCGGAATAGGTGTAGCCGTGGAAGAATTCCACTGTGCCCTCGGGGGCGGCGTCCATCACCGTGTTATAGATCTCATCCTTTACGAACACCGCGCCCAGGGGCACCGCCGCGTTGGTGATGCCCTTGGCGGAGGTGATCATATCCGGGATGACGTCGAACTCGATGGACGCGAAGGCACTGCCCAAACGGCCCCAGCCGCTGATCACCTCGTCGAAAATCAGCAGCAGGTCGTGCTTGTCGCAGATTTCGCGCAACCGCTTCAGATAGCCCTTGGGCGGCAGTATCACACCGCCGGCGCCGGCGAAGGGTTCCACAATCACCGCGGCGATGCGCTCGGCGCCGTGGAAATTCACCAGGTGCTCCAGCTTGTCCGCCAGTTCCACGCCGTGTGCCGGCAGGCCCCGGCTGAAGGCGTTGCGCTCGATATCCAGGGTGTGGGGCAGATGCGCCACCTGCAGCGGCTGGCCGAAGGCCTGGAAATTCGGCGGCAGGCCACCCACGGAAATACCGCCGAAATTCACTCCGTGATAACCCTTCTCGCGGCCGATCAGCATTTTGCGCTCGCCCTTGCCCCGCGCGCGCTGGTATTGCAGGGCGATTTTCAGCGCTGTCTCCACCGCCTCGGAACCGGAGTTGCCGAAGAAGACTCTATTCAGGCCGTCCGGGGTGTGCTTGATCAGACGTTCGGCGTACTGGAAACCCAGTTCGTGGCCGAAATTGAAAATGGAGCTGTAGTCCAGGGTCTGCGCCTGACGGTGAATCGCATCGGCAATCTCCGCGCGGCAGTGGCCGGCGTTGCTGCACCAGAGGCCGGCAGTGGCGTCGATAATCTGCCGGCCGGTGTCCGTGGTCAGGTAGATCCCCTCAGCCCGCTCGACGATGCGCGGCGCGGCCTTGTAGGTGCGGTTAGGGGTAAAGGGCATCCAGAAGGCGTCGGTGTTCAGCTCGGACATGGTTTTGCTCCGCGGAATTGAAGAGGTTGTAGAACGCTGTAGGAGCGGGCCATGCCCGCGATCAGCCGCCGATCGCGGGCATGGACGGATGGCCGCCCCCCGCTCCTACAAAAATCAAACGCCAAAACAGCAGTATTTGGTTTCATAAAACTCCGCCATCCCCTCGGCGCCGCCCTCGCGGCCGATGCCGGATTCCTTGCAACCGCCGAAGGGCGCCACGGTAGTGGAAAACACACCGGCGTTGCAGGCCACCATACCGTAATCCAGCGCTTCCACCACGCGGTTGGCGCGGCGGATATTCTCGCTCATCACATAGGCGGCGAGGCCGTAGGGGGTGTCGTTGGCACGGCGGATCACCTCCGCCTCGTCGCTGAATTTCTGCACCGGCGCCAGCGGCCCGAAAATCTCCTCCTGTGCGATTCGCATTTCGTCGCGCACACCGGTAATCAGTGTAGGCGCAAAGTAGTTTTCGCCGTGTGACAGGAAGTCGCCGCCCAACTCCACCCTCGCGCCCGCCGCGATCGCGTCCTGTACCAGGCCGTCGACCCGCTCCGCCGCGCGGCGGTGGATCAGCGGGCCGACGGTGACACCCTCGTCGCAGCCGTGGCCGACTTTCAATTCAGTGATTGCCGCACGCAGCTTCTCCACGAATGCGTCGTGCACTGCCTCGTGCACATAGATGCGGTTGGTGGACACGCAGGTCTGGCCGGCATTGCGCATTTTAGTCGCCACGCAGGCGCTTACCGCGGTGTCCAGGTCCGCGTCGTCGAACACGATAAAGGGCGCGTTGCCGCCCAGTTCCATGGACATCTTCTTCACGGTGCTCGCGCACTGGGCCATGAGCAGCTTGCCCACCGCGGTGGAACCGGTAAAGGTGAACTTGGCCACCCGCGCATCCTGGGTCAAGACCTTGCCGATCGCCGGGGCGTCGGAACCCACCACCATATTGAGGGTACCGGCGGGCAGACCCGCCTGTTCCGCCAGCGCGCACAGAGCCAGCGCGGACAGCGGCGTCTCCACCGCCGGCTTGATCACCACGGTACAGCCGGCGGCCAGCGCCGGTGCCGCCTTGCGGGTGATCATCGCATTGGGGAAGTTCCAAGGGGTGATGCAGGTGACCACGCCCACCGGCTGGCGGATGGTGGACAGGCGCATGGCCGGATTGTGGGTGGGAATGGTCTGACCGTAGGCGCGGCGGCACTCCTCCGCGTACCACTCGATATAGGAAGCGCCATAGGCGACCTCGCCCTTCGCCTCCGCCAGCGGCTTGCCCTGCTCCAGGGTGAGGATGCGGGCCAGGTCGTCGGCGTTCTCCATAATCAGCTGATGCCAGCGCTTCAGCACCGCGGCGCGCTCGGCGGCGGTTTTGCTTTTCCAGGCCGGGAAGGCGGCGCTGGCCGCGGCCACCGCCGCCTTTGCATCCGCGGCGCTGCCATCCGCCACCTGGGCCAGCAGCTCGCCATTGGCCGGATCGCGTACCTCGATGGCGGACGTCCCATCGCGCCACTCGCCGCCGATATAGTTCTGAAGCTTCAACAAGTCCCGATTGGCCAGTTGCACCGCAAATCTCCTTGCTATTATTGGTCTGAACAGCTGTTAAGGCGATTCTGGCCCGAGCAGGCGGCGGCGAATAGTAGTATCTCTCCAACTAAAATTTACCCTTATCAAACTTTCCCCTAAGCTTGGGCGAATCCCTTTGTAGGAGCGGCGGGGCGGCCATCCGCCCATGGCCGCGATCCCGGGACCGCGGAGCTCCAGCTCCGCCAGCGGGCCACAGCCCCGCCTTTACGGCCACCGGCCACCGGCCAACCCAAATCAACGGGCTCCGAACCCCATGAGCAAACCCAAAACCGCCCTAACCGGCCGCCTGACCGACATGGACCTCCGCCTCCTGCGCGTCTTCCGCGAAGTGGTCCGCGCCGGCGGCCTGGCCCCGGCGGAAGTGGCCCTGAATATCAGCCGCTCCACCATCAGCGTGCACCTCTCCGACCTGGAGGCCCGCCTGGGCATGCAACTGTGCCTCCGTTCCCGCGGCCGCGCCGACTTCAAGCTTACTCAAGAAGGAGAGGCACTCTTCCAGGCCATCAACGAACTGGACGGCCACCTGGATAACTTCAAGAGCCAGGTCAACGCCATCCAGTCCCAGCTCACCGGCAGCCTGCGCGTCGTACTGCCGGACGACGTACTGGAAATCCCCCAACTGGACCTACCCGCCACCATCGCCTGCATCCGCGACCAGGCACCGCAACTGCAACTGGACCTCCAGCTCGCCGCCCCCCAGGAACTGGAACTGGAAATCCTCGCCGGCCGCGCCGACGTAGGCATCAACCCCCTCCACTCCCACCGCCCCGGCCTCGACTACCAGCCCCTGTTCCACCACCAGTCCCTGCTCTATTGTGGCGGCCAGCACCCACTGGCAGAGTCGAAGGACGTAAGTGAGGAATCGCTAACTCAGCAGGAACTCGCTGCCCCCAGCCACGCGGTATTCTCCGGAGCAGCACACCTGTACCGATTGTTCCCCCACAAATCCACCGCCAACCATATGGCCGCGCGGCTGGCGATGATATTGTCGGGGCGGTTTGTCGGGTTTCTGCCGGAGTATCTGGCGGAGCGGTATGTGCAGACAGGCGAGTTGGTGGCGCTGCACCCGGAGCGGTTTCGGTATCGGATTCAGAATGCGGCGACGTTTAAGCGGAGTGCGGCGGAGCATCCGGCGGTGCAGTTGTTTCTTGAAGCGTTGGTGATTAGGGAGTAGAAACATCGACATCAGCCGATAAGACGCCTTACCGTAGAACGGACAGAGACAAAGCCGTATGATAAGAAACCGGGCTAGGGGCAGAGATAGCAAGTTACAACTCCCTACTCCTGCATAGCCCCTGTTTAAGCTTGCCGCCAAACTCATCAGTTTGTAATGGAGCCCTACATAAGGAGAGTGATATGCCAAAGCTATACCAATACTTGGGAATAACCCTGTTCTTTTACAGCAACGAACACGAGCCCATTCATGTTCACGCAAAGTACGAAGGGAAGGAGAGCAAGGCGGAGATCCACTTCTTTCACGGAAAAATCAACAAGATCGTAATAAAGGATAGAGGCACAGGCCTTGACACCAAGAAACGCAAAGAATTTGAAGAATTCGTTCATGTCTACGCCGAAGAAATTGTAGAAAAGTGGGTCTCCTACTTCATCAAGAAGCAGCCCATAGCTCCCAAGGTAATCACCCAGCGAGTCAAAAATGTCAGAAATTTCCGTTAAATCTGCTAAGCATCTGAAGTCTCATATTTTAGAAATTGAGTTTTCTGACGGCCATAAACAAATGGTGGACTTTGCTCCATTTATATTCTCATCAGGACACCCGGATTATGAAAAATATAAAGAAGAATCGAATTTCTTAGGTTATGAAATCATAGATGGAAATTTAAATTGGGACGACTATACAATGATTTTTCCAGTTGAAGACTTGTATTTTAATAAAATACTCAGAAACATATAAATGCATTATTTCAGATATAATGCCAAAAACCGATCCGGCCCTATTCATTTAAAAACAAGTCAGAAGAGAGCTTTTCAAGTGTCAATACTCAAACAAGAGCCAAAGGGGTCAAAGAGCCAAAGGGGTCAAAAGAGCCAAAGGGGTCAAAAGAGCCAAAGGGGTCAAGTCTTGACATTAGAAATTAAAAAAATATACATGGCTCTTTAAGCGGAAGGCCAAAGAAATCTGTAATGCCAAGACTTGCCCCTACGCCGCCTCATCACACATCCGCCCCCGCTCCTGGTTACCAGCAGTTTACTCCTTGGCTACTGGTCGCCGCCCGATTTACACTGGGCCCGCTGTCCATTCTTATGGTAAATCTCGACCTACCGCGCTGGATATGGATCACCCAATTTCTACTGGCAATCCTCTCCGATATTTACGATGGCAAGCTGGCCCGCCGGTGGGGTACGGCTTCTGCAGGCTTGCGCAGAGCAGACAGTATTACGGACATCTTCTATGCATTTTCCTGCCTCACCTGTTTCTGGATGGCGGAGCCTGATACCATTTCCAACCATGCCGCCGGCATCGCAGTTGTTGTCGCTCTGCAGCTAGCCAGAATGGGGATAGACTGGCTGCGATTCGGCAAACTCGCCAGCTATCACGCGTTCAGTATGAAGGTTTTCGGCCTGACTCTGATTCCCGTTGGAATTCTCTTGATGGGCTTTTCAGAGGTTTACTGGATAATGTGGTTGTCCCTGGCCATGGGAGCGGCAGCTCAGGCCGAAGCGATGGCCATGTCTCTGATACTTCCCCGCTGGACTCACGATGTAAAACATATCGGTATAGCTCTATCCATCCGTAAACAATACTTCGCTACACCACAAAATCAGCTTTAACCCCCAAAAGCCAAAACTCGCCTGAAGCAGGCCACTTGTGCGAAAATCATCACCCAGATAAAAGCCTATCAACCTGGATGTTCAATTATGGATAGAAAAACAAAAATTCTGAATTTTGAGTTTTCAACCAGTGCCGAACGGCAGCTTTTTTTCAAAAAAATGTCGGACTTGTACGGCTGGTCAGAAACCTTTTGCGAAAGGGCCCTGATCGAATATAAGCGCTTTATCTGTCTGGCTGCCACTTCCGGTGAACGGGTGGTGCCCTCCAGAATCGTCGATAACGTCTGGCATATGCATCTCACCTTCACCAAATCCTACTGGCACGACTTGTGCCGGGACAGGGTCGGGATGGATATTCACCACAATCCATCCCAGGCAGATGCTGAATCCAAGGCCCGAGATCTCAACGGCTACCTGAACACCCTGAATCTCTACCGCACCACCTTCGGCGCGGAGCCCGCCCATGACTTCTGGCCTGAGCCGGGCGCGTACGCGCAGAAAACCAGAAACAGAAAACTCTGGCTCCCGGTGATCGGCGCCACCACGCTGCTCGCGGCCTGTTCGACCCTCTCCGATTTCGACGGGCCGGCGATCTTCTCGTTCTTCGTCGCCCTAATCGTTCTGTTTGTGTTCATCAGCGGCATGCGCTCCAGTACAGGCAAGCGGAAGGGAAGAGCCAAAAAGCGGCGGGGCGGTTCCGGCGCCGCGAGCGGAGGCGGATACGGGGACTACAGTGATTGCAGCAGTTGTAGCAGCTGTAGCAGTTGCGGAGGCGGTGGGGACTGACGAAAGCGGGCGCGGCTGCCGCGATGAGACCGACTCAAACACCGGGGCCGGAGAGCCCATAGCCGATATCGGATGCGATATTGACCAACGCATCTTCCAGGGCCGGGTCCGCCAGCATTCGGTGGAAGCTCGGTTTGGCGGGCGCGCAGTTCTCGGCGCGTTCGAAAAACGCCACTGCGGGACTGTTGGCGTACATGCTCGATGGATAGAGGATACCGTCGAGCCGGGAATAGGCCTGGTAGAACTGCTGCGCCCAGCGCCGCGCCCTCGCCCGCGGGCCGCTGTTGATTGCCATGGAACAGCCCGCACGGGTAGGCCAGGAGCCAGTGAGGTCCAGCAGTTCCAGCTCTCGCGTTAGAGCGAATGCGGAAAGGCAGGGGCGCTTATTGGTTCTGTCTATAAAGCGGGTATTCTGGAATATCTCGGCGAGGCAGGTGGGAACAGCGCCGGCACCGATTGCGCCGTAGAGAATCTTGCGGTTCTGCGCTTGAGGAAGCCCTTTCACATCAGGGAGCTGGTGGTCGAAGCGGCTGCTCGTCGGCCCCCTCTCTGTCAGGATAAATGTGCGCCACTGACGCCAGCTACAGGGGTGCTCCCCACCGAGAAAATGCACCCGCCACACGAGCTCACCCGCCGGCAGGTGCCGAAGCGCCGGAGAAATCGCCTCCAGGCGGTCGGCGCCGGGGGGCTCGGGAAATTTCGGCATCAGGCATCCTCGGCCAGCTTCAACACCGGCTCCAGGCTGCCGCCGCTAATCAGCCAGTCCCGCACGGACATGGGATTGCCATCCGCGTCCTGCAAGTCCGCGTTGGGCATACCGAAAAAGCGAAATACCCGCAACGGGTGCGCCTCCGCGCCCAGGGTGCGCAGTATCGGTGCCAGATGCGGCAGTGACTGGCCACCCTCGAACTGAAAGCGCGGCAGAAGCCTCTCTCCCAAGTGCTGGATCGCAAACAGGCTGCCCTCAAGCAACCGCTGCCGCACCCGGCTCTGGGAAACGCCGAGGTAATCCGCCGCCTGTTGCTGGCTCAGGGCGTCCGCGCAAATGACACCGTATTCGGCGCTCATGCGCAAAACCAGCCGTCGCCTGGCCGCGGGATCTGCCACCACCCTGGCGCCGTGGCGGCTCAGCAGCTCTACCTCATCAGCGGACAACTCCGCCAACTGGGCAGACTGGTCCCAGTGCTGGGCGTGGATGAACTCAGCGGCGCACTCCAGCAGATCTTCCGGGTTTATCCCCGCATCTCGCAGGGGAGCTGTGCTTGAAGCCATGCCTAACAACCTCTCTCCGGGATAGGGCTTGTTAGATATTAGGGTGCTGTGGCAGCATCGTCAATCTGAATCGCCGCGGATGGCATACCGACCATTTTCGGGATGAAGAAGGGCCTGCCCCAAGGCAGTCCTATATGTTTGTAAAATACGGGCACTTGCGCTAAAAAGTCCCGCTCACTCTCCATCCCACCATAAGGCCCCTACCGATGCGCTATTTAACCGCATTACTGGCCCTGTTGGTGTCCATAAGCGGCTATGCCGCGGATACCCAGCGCCCGCAATTTACCCTTACCGCCATCCCCGACCAGAACGAAGCCGAGCTGGTGCGGCGCTTCGGACAGGTTGCCGACTACCTGTCCGAGCAGCTGGAAGTGAACGTTGAGTACATTCCGGTCAAGAGCTACCCGGCGGCTATCACTGCGTTCAGGAACAATCAGGTTCAGCTGGCCTGGTTTGGCGGGCTGTCCGGAGTTCAGGCGCGCAGGGCCGTTCCGGATTCCGAGGCCATTGCCCAGGGTTATGAGGACCAGTTCTTCAAGAGCTATTTTATCGCCCACAAGAGCACCGGTATCGAGGCCAGTGACGGGTTGCCGCAGGCCATTGCCGGCAGGACCTTTACCTCTGGTTCCAAGGGCTCCACGTCCGGGCGGCTGATGCCGGAGTTCTATATCCGGGAGGCCTTTGGCGAGGCGCCAGAAGAGGTGTTCTCCCGTGTGGGCTTCAGTGGCGATCACAGTCGCACTATTGCCCTGGTGCAGTCGGGGGCCTTTGAAGTAGGTGCGGTGAATTACGCCGTCTGGGAGAAGGCCGTAGCCAATGGCGATGTGGACGCGGATCAGGTATCGGTTATCTGGACCACGCCGGAATACGCCGATTACCAGTGGACGGTGCGCGGTGATATCGACGAGCAGTTCGGGGCTGGCTTCAAAGAAAAGTTGACCCGGGCACTGCTGGCCATTGACGACAAGGCGATTCTGGATAGCTTCCCCAGATCCAGATTCGTTTCGGCGGACAACGATGTCTATCGGGCCATCGAGCAAACCGCCCAGGCGATCGGCCTGCTCGATAATTTTTGATGGGCGCTCTGCTCGAGCTGAAAGACTGCCGGCTGACTTATCCGAGTAACGCCAGAAACGAAGCGGATAAACTGGCCCTGGCCATAGATCACCTGATCATCCGGGAAGGGGATCGTATCGCGCTGCTTGGAAAAAGCGGGGCCGGGAAGAGCACTTTGCTGCGTCATATCCGCCGGCAGCTGGCCGATCGGGCCAGCTGGTGCCCCCAAGACGCGTCCCTGGTGCCACAGCTCAAGGTCTTCCACAATATCTATTCCGGCGCGCTAGATCGCCATTCGGGTTTTGTGAACCTGACAAACCTGCTGCTGCCCTCCTCCCATTTCAATGCTGAGATCACCGCTCTGGCGGAACCGCTCGGCATTTCCGAATTGCTCTGGACCAAGGCCGATGAACTCTCCGGCGGCCAGCAGCAGCGGGTCGCCATCGCCCGCACTCTCTATCAACAAAAGCCCATCCTGCTGGCCGACGAGCCGGTATCGGCGCTGGACAAGCTACAGGGCAGGGAAATCCTCGAGCTTCTGGTGAGCCGCCACGACACGTCGGTAATCGCCATGCATAACGCGCAGCTGGCTTTGACGGTGTGCAACCGGGTGATCGGGCTGAAGGATCAGAAGCTATTTCTCGACTGCCCTGTCGATCAGCTCAGTGCCGACTCCATCGGGCAGCTGTACCGGTGATGCACTTCCTCAAGCGCTTTCTCCAGAACTTTCTCCAGCAAAGGCGCAGCCTGAGAAGACTCACCTTTTATTTTGCTGCGATCGCTCTCGTCTGCCTGGCATTTGCGGATATCGACATCAGTACCCGGAGCCCGGGCCACGAGTTGTGGCTGATGGCGAAGGGGCTGGTAACACCGCGGATTGAAGATTCGCATCAGTGGCTGGATGCCGTCATCTACACCCTGACCTTCTCGCTGCAGGGCGTGATTCTGGCCGCCGGCCTCGGTTTTGTTTTTTCCATTTTCTACCATCTGGCCTGGGTGCGGGTGCTCGCCGCCTGCCTGCGCTCGGTGCACGAGGTTTTCTGGGCGCTGATCTTTATACAGATCTTTGGCATTTCCACCCTTGCGGGCGTGCTCGCTATTCTGCTGCCCTTTGGCGGGACTATCGCGAAGGTCTATGGCGAGCAGCTGGAGGAGAGTGACCCGTCTCCCGCCAGGGCGGTGCGGCCGGGCGGGGGCACGAGTATCAGCCACTTCTTCTACACCAGGCTGCCCCTGGCGTTCCACGCCATGCGCAATTACACCGCCTATCGCATGGAATGCGCCATCCGCTCGTCCGTGGTGCTGGGTTTTATCGGCCTGCCCACTCTGGGATTCCACCTGGAAACCGCGTTGCGCACCGGCGACTACTCCTCGGCAAGCGCCCTGTTGCTGACCCTGCTGGCACTGGTCTACTCATTGAGATTCTGGTTCAAGGCCAAATGGCTCTGGATTCTGGTGCCGGCAGCCTTTATCGCCAGGCCGCTATCCGCGCAGTGGAGCGCCGCCAACCTGGGCCAGTTTCTATGGGACTGTGTGCCGGCACCGATCCGGCAGGACTGGCCCCTGGAGAAAACTCTGCGCTGGCTGCTGTGGCTCGGCGAACAGATCGCCTCCGGCGTCTGGAATACCGCCCTGCTGGCGCAGATCGTGCTGGTGCTGACCGGTGTTTTCGCCCTGCTGGGGTCCACCCTGAACTCGTCGCATTTTGTCTCCGGTGTGGCGAGAAGAGCCGGCGACGGATTCCTGCTGATCCTGAGATCCCTGCCCGAATACCTGTTGAACTTTATCGGCCTGATCGTGCTGGGGCCTTCAATGCTGCCGGCGATTATCGCGATGACGCTGCACAACGGCGCCATTATCGGACACCTGCTGGGCGGGCACAGCGACGAAATCGAGCCGGCCGTTATCCCGTCCGGCCCGCTCAGCCGTTTCGCCTACTATTATGTTCCGACCCTGTACCAGCGCTTCCTGGCCTATTGTTTTTACCGCTGGGAGATTATTATCCGGGAGACCGCCATGCTTGGAATACTGGGGATTCCGACACTTGGTTTTTATATCGACTCGGCATTTGAGTTTCTGCGTTTTGATGTCGCTTTGATATTGATTGCCGTCAGCGCCGGGATGACGCTTTCGGCGGACACCATCTCGAGAAGACTCAGGCACCAGTTCCTGAAAACCGGGCCGCGGCCGGTATATGGATCACAGATACAAATGTCGCCATTAACTTTTAAGAACCCATGAAAAATCTATTTTCATCACTGCCGAAAGACCTCAGCGCGGAAGTTTTCGAGGATATCGTCAGCAGTGAAAGCGTAAGAATCGAGCGTATCGTCTCGAAGGGGCACACTTCCCCCGAAAGCGGCTGGTACGACCAGGAAGAGAGCGAGTGGGTTATAGTCCTGCAGGGCGCGGCGAGGCTGTCGTTTGACGATGGGCGTGAAGAGAGCCTCGGCGTCGGCGACTTTATCAATATTCCCGCCCACAGCAGACACAGGGTCAGCTGGACGGACCCGACCTGTCCCACCATTTGGCTGGCCGTTTTCTATATATAATTCTGAAAAAAAAATTCCCAGGCCAACTCTTTCAACAGCCCATTGAGTAGAAGCAACTTGAGTCAGGACGAGCCGATCACCGTCTACTATCTGCAAATGACCTCTCCGGACCAGCTTCGCGGTAAACCCCGCCCCGAGGGGCTGAAGGTGGTCGAGGCGGAGCTGAAGGAATACCGCTTCAACCGCTATCTCTACCAACTGGTGGGCGAGGCCTGGCAGTGGACCGATAAGCTGGCGCTGCCCAACGAAGAATGGCTGCGCTATTCGGAGCGCGACCAGCTGCGCACCTGGGTGGCCTACCACCGAGGGTCCATTGCCGGCTACTACGAGCTGGAACAGCAGGAAGGCGGCACTGTACAGATCGCCTATTTTGGGCTGGCGCCCGGATTTATCGGCATGGGGTTCGGCGGCTACCTGCTGACTCACGCGCTGGACTCGGCCTGGAGCTGGGGGGATACTAGGAAGGTCTGGGTGCACACCTGCACCATGGACCACCCGGGAGCGCTGAATAACTACCGCGCCCGCGGTATGGAAATTTATCGCACCGAAAAGGAATAAGGGCTGCTCTGCACGGCTAACCAGATGGACGGGACCGGAAAACTCCAACCATCTGACTAGCTATGAGCATCTTGGATATTTTCAGGCGCGCCAAACCGCAATCGGACAATGCTGCTGACGATAATCGCGATGACGCTGCACAAGTGGCACTGATTCTGACTCTGTCTGCGGATCATCTATCGCGAAGCCTCCGGCACCGTTTCCTGCAATAGCCCCGCACCTCGCTCCGCAACGCCGGCCTGGCGTAGCGCTCCTCTACCGTTCCTTTTCCCAGCGCACCGCGCGCAGTAAACGCCCCCCGGTCTACAATTGCCGGAGGCAATCGGACGGTTTCCGCGAACCGCACCGGGGATGGATACCAATGGACAACAATTCGCACACCGGGGTTGCCCGCCGGGAGCGGAGCAGGCGCGATACCACCCTGACACTGCTGGTACTCGCCGTTCCGACAGGCGTGACCTTGTGGCTGCTATTGCTGCTGCCGGACGTGCGTGACGGCGCGGCCCTGCAGTTCGGCCTGCCCTGGGTGCCGAGCCTCGGCGTTTCGCTATCGTTTCTGGTTGACGGCCTGAGCCTGCTGTTTGCGCTGCTGATCAGCGGTATCGGTATCTTCGTCGTAATCTACGCCAGCATCTATCTGCGCGGCCACGCGCTGTTGTCGCGTTTCTATTTCTACCTGCTGCTGTTCATGGTCGGCATGCTCGGGCTGGTGTTGGCGGCCGACCTGATCGCGCTGTTCGTGTTCTGGGAAGTGACCACCGTTGCCAGCTACCTGCTGATCGGGTTCGACCACGCCAGCGTCGTGGCGCGGCGCGCGGCGCTGCAGGCGCTGCTGGTCACCGCTCTCGGCGGTCTGTGCCTGCTCGCCGGCCTGATCCTGCTGGGCAATGCGGCGGGCTCCTACGGGCTCGGCAGCGTGCTGCAGGCGGGCGAGCAGATCCGCTCCGGCGTCCTGTACACACCGATGCTGTTGTTGATCCTCGTCGGCGCACTGACCAAGTCCGCGCAGATCCCCTTCCACTTCTGGCTCCCCAGCGCGATGGCGGCACCGACGCCGGTGAGTGCCTACCTGCACTCGGCGACGATGGTGAAGGCGGGTATCTACCTGATCGCGCGCCTGCACCCGGCCCTGGCGGGTACCGCCCTGTGGGAGTGGACCCTGACGCTGGTGGGCGCGACCACCGCCGTGGTCGGGGCGATCCTGGCGCTGCGCCAGACGGATATCAAACTGGCGCTCGCCTATACCACCGTGGTGGCCCTCGGCACCCTGACCATGTTCCTCGGCTCCGACGCAACAGTAGCGATCGCCGCGGCCATCACTTTTGTGCTGGTGCACGCCTTTTACAAGGCGGCACTGTTCATGGTGGTGGGAATCATCAATCACGCCACCGGCACCCGGGAACTGGCACAGCTCGGCGGGCTCTGGCGCTCGCTGCCGATTTCGTTTGTCGCGGCGCTGGCGGCAGCCGCATCTATGGCCGGTTTTCCGCCGTTTCTCGGCTTTATCGGCAAGGAACTGAAATATGAGGGTGCACTGGCCATGGCCTCGGAGCCCCTGCTGGCCGCCGGTGCGGTAGTGTTTGCCAACGCGATGATGCTGACCGTGGCGGCCACTGTGGTGCTAAAACCTTTCCTCGGCCGCCCGCCCCGCGAGACCGGCGGGCACGAGGCTGTCCCCGGCCTGTGGATCGGGCCGCTGTTGCTGGCCGGGCTGGGCCTGGCATTCGGCCTGAATACCAGCCTGATTGCGGACAGCCTGGTGCAACCCGCGGTGACCGCAATTCTCGGCCGCCCGGAAGTCGTAGAGCTGAAACTCTGGCACGGGATGAATCTGGCCCTGCTGCTGAGTATCACGACCCTCGGCCTCGGCATCGCAGTCTTCCTGGCCCAGCGCCAGCTGCGCGCGCTGATGACGAGGCTGGCGGCGTGGTTGCCACTAAGTGCCGACCGCACCTGGGACAGCGCAATCGAATACCTCAAGGCAATCGCCGCGGCGCAGACCCGGCTGCTGCAGCACGGCATCCTGAGCCAATATCTGATGGTGGTGTTCGCTACGCTGGCGCTGCTGCTGGTGTTCGCGCTGTCGCGCGGCGACACCGCGCCCACACCCGACTGGCCACAGCTCACGATCAAGGCGTGGGCGGCGATGGCGCTCGCGCTGGCCGGCGCGCTGCTCGCGGCTGCGGCGCGGCGGCCACTCGCGGCCATCTGCGGGCTCGGCGCCCTCGGCGTGGGGCTCGCGCTGATCTATCTGTTTTTCGGCGCACCGGATGTGGCGATCACCCAGTTGCTGGTGGAGACACTGTTCCTGGTCATGATCGCCATGACCCTGCACCGCCTGCCGCTGATCCCGCCGCCGCGCCGTTCCACACTGCGCATCGGCGACGCGCTGCTCGCCGCGGCCTTCGGCTGCGCGGTGACGGCAACCCTGCTGTTTGTACTGCAGCAGCCGTTTGATCCCGGCACGCAGGCGTACTTCGAGCAGGCGGCGGTACCGGAGGCCCACGGACGCAATATCGTCAACGTAATTCTGGTGGATTTCCGCGCGCTGGATACCTTCGGCGAAATACTGGTGGTCTTTGCCGCGACGGTGGCCGCGGTCGCGCTGCTGCGCGGGCGAAAGGGAGAAGACGGATGAACTCGCCGATTCTGCAGAGTGCCACGCGGATTCTCACCCCCCTGATCCTGCTGTTTTCGATCTACATGCTGCTGCGCGGACACAACGAGCCCGGCGGCGGCTTTATCGCCGGGCTGATCGCCGCGGCGGCGCTCATCTTGTTTGCAATGGCCTGGGGCGCCGACGCGGCGCAGGCTTCGCTGCGGATCGCGCCGGCAGGGCTCGCCGCTGTCGGAGCGCTGCTCGCCGGGGCCTCCGGGGTCGCGGGAGCAGTGCTCGGCCGGGCGCCGTTTTCGGGCCTGTGGCTTTTTGTCAGCGGCGGCGACGGTGACAAGGGGCTGCCGCTGAGCACTGTGCTGCTGTTTGATATCGGCGTCTACCTGACGGTACTCGGGTCGGTACTGGTGCTCTTTTTTGCGCTGGAGGACGATTGATTTATGGAGACCGCCCTGGCTTTCCTGATCGGCGCTATGACGGCGACCGGCGTCTACCTGATGCTCGCGCCCAACCTGCTGCGCTATCTGTTCGGGCTGATTCTGTTCAGCAACGCCGCCAACCTGGCGATCTTCGCCGCCGGCCGGCTCACGCGGGCGGCGCCGCCGCTGATCGAGGCGGGGCGCGACGCGCCCGCGTCGGCGGTGGCCAATGCCCTGCCACAGGCGATGATTCTCACCGCCATCGTCATCGGTTTCGGGCTGCTGGCTTTTGCGCTGGCGCTGATCGTCGACAGCTACCGCAGCCTCGGCACCCTGAACGCCGATACCATCCGCCTCGCCGAACCGGTGCCGAAACACGGCGCGGACGGGAGCCGCTGACTTGAGCTGGTTACTGGCCCTGCCGTTCCTGCTGCCAATCGCCGCCGCGCTGGCGACCTTCCTGACGCGCCGGCGCGATGGGCTGACGCGCAAAATCAGTGTCGGCAGTTGCGCGCTGCTGCTGCTCGTCACGCTGGCGATTTTCCTCACCGTTGTGCGGCGGGGACCGGTGGCGGCACAGATGGGCGGCTGGCCGGCGCCGCACGGGATCACTCTGGCTGCCGATCACCTGAGTGCGGTGATGCTGTTGATTGCCGGCGTCGTCGGTAGCGCGGTGGCGGTTTTCGCGCTGGCGGATATCGACTGCGCGCGCGCCCGGCTCGGCTTTCACAGCTATTACCAGTTGCTGCTGGCCGGTGTCTGCGGCAGCTTCGCAACCGGTGACCTGTTCAACCTCTACGTCTGGTTCGAGGTGATGCTGATCGCATCCTTCGCACTGATGGTGCTCGGTGGCGAGCCGCTGCAACTGGACGCGGGAATCAAGTACCTGGCACTGAACCTGGTATCGACCCTGTTGATGCTGACCGCAATCGGACTGGTGTACGGCCTTACCGGAACCCTGAACATGGCGCGGCTGCACCTGGCGGTGGCCGCGATCGACAACCCAGCGGCGATCGAGGCGCTGGGCGTCCTGTTGCTCGGCGCCTTCGGCATCAAGGCAGCGCTGTTTCCGCTGTTTTTCTGGCTGCCGGCCTCCTATCACGCGCCGCCGGTGGCGGTCACCGCGGTCTTTGCCGGGCTGCTGACCAAGGTCGGGGTCTATGCGCTCATCCGCACCTTCACGCTGATTTTCCCCGCCGGCGACGGACTGGTGCACCAGTTGCTGCTGCCGGCCGCCCTGCTGACCATGCTGACCGGCGTCCTCGGCGCCGCGGCGCACTACGAGTTTCGCAAGATTCTCGCGTTTCACATCATCAGCCAGATCGGTTTCCTGGTGCTGGGGCTGGCACTGTACAGCCCGCTCGCGCTGGCCGGGGCGATTTTCTACATGGTCCACAACATCGTGGCCAAGACCAACCTGCTGCTGATCAGCGGCACGGCGCAGCGGCTGGCAGGCAGTTTCGAGCTGCGACGAATCGGCGGTCTCTATCGCCGCAGCCCGCTGCTCGCCGCGGTGTTTTTCATCGCCGCTTTCGGTCTCGCCGGCTTTCCACCGCTGTCCGGTTTCTGGGCCAAATTTCTGTTGGTGAAGGCCAGCCTGGACGAAGCCGCCTACTGGGTCGCCGCCGTGGCGTTGCTGACCGGTGCCCTGACCCTGTACTCGATGAGCAAGATCTGGGCCGAAGCCTTCTGGAAGGATCATCCCGGCGGCGAGAAGAGTGCGGCGCAGCCGCTCGCCGGCGCCGAGCGGCTGCAGCGGATGGTCCCGTCGCTGGCGCTGGCGCTGGTGACCCTGGCACTGGGGCTGTTTCCGGAACCGCTGATCGGGTTTTCCCTGCGCGCCGCCGCTGGCCTGCTGGACCCCACCACCTATATCGACGCGGTGCTCACCGGGTCCTGATGGCCCCTGCAAGAGGAACTGACATTGAAACTGTTTCTATTAAACATTCTGCTCGCGATCAGCTGGTTGGCACTGACCGGCAGCGCGGCCCTGCTCAATTTTCTCGCCGGGTTCGCGATCGGCTATGTGGCGCTGGCGGCAACGCGCGGCCGGTTGCGCGGCGACAGCTACTTCCGGCGGCTGCCGCATGCACTCGGGCTGCTGCTGTTTTTTCTGGGCGAAGTCGTGGTTTCCGGGCTGCGCGCTACACGCGAGGTACTCTCCCCGGTGCGCCGCAGCCGCCCGAAAATCATCCGCGTACCCTTGGCGATCCGCGATCCATACCAGATACTGACTCTGGTCCAGCTGATCTCGCTGACGCCGGGCACGCTGGTGCTGGATATATCCCCGCAACAGGACGCGCTATATATCCACACGATGTTTGTCGACGACGCGGACGCCTTTCGCCGCGAAGTGCGCGATGGTTTCGAGCGCAGGATAAAGGAGGTTCTATCCTGATGCTGGAGGCGATCAGCACGGGCGATTCGTCGCTGTTGCAATTAGCAATCACCCTGGCCTCCTGGCTGCTGCTGCTGGCCCTGGCGCTGTGCTTTTTCCGGATTGCCCGGGGCCCGACACTAGCGGACCGGGTAGTGGCCCTGGACGTACTGAATGTTCTCGCGGTGGCCTATTGCGCGTTGCTGGCAGTGGCGACGGGGCGCGCGGTGTACCTGGACGCGGCGATCGCGCTGGCACTGGTGGCATTCCTGGTCTCGGTGGCGTTTGCGCGCTTTATCGAGCGCGGCGGCGCGCGGGCGGAACACGATGACGGAGCAAAAGAGCATGGGGATCGCTGAAACCCTGGCGGCGGTACTGATTCTCAGCGGCAGTTTTTTCGGTTTTACCGCGGCGCTCGGACTCGTGCGCATGCCGGACATCTATACGCGTATGAGCACCTCCGGCAAGGCCGCCACCCTGTGCTGCGGGCTGCTGCTCACGGCCGTCGCGCTGCTGCTCCACGACGCGCGGGTGACGGCGCGCGCGGTGGCCGCAATCCTGTTCCTGTTCCTGACCGTGCCGGTGGGCATCCATATGATCGCGCGCGCCGCCTTCCGCAGCCACACGCCGATGTCCCCGGACACCGAAGTGGAGCCCGGATCAGCCCGGGACCGGCGGGACACCTGAGACCCGACGATCAATTCGCAAATTGATCGCTATCGGTGACCGCGCAATCAGAAAAAGTCAGGATGAATTCTGAGTTATCGGAACCCACTCGATGCTATTTCATCTGACATAAGAGTCTGTTTGCGATCTATGGTGCTGCACGTCCAGCGCGGGGTCGGGAGGGGGGCCTCTTTCCGGGACACGGGCTGGGCGCCCCCCTTAAATACGTCTCTGTACGCTCGTAATCGGCATCCCTGCCTCATACGGTCCCGAAAAGAGGCCCCCCTCCCGACCTGGAGAGCTCTTCGCGAGATTCTAAACAGGCTCTAAGGCAGGGAGCAGAAATTACAGGCTTATTTGGAGGCCAGAAAACCCGACGCTATAAAGCCCGGGAGTCTTTGGGACGGCGAGAATCGATCCCCATCAAAGAGTCCGGTGCGTGGCATGAAGACTTCCGCAGTATGACCGATGACCAATAAGTCCAGAACAGCAATCCTGATTCCCGGTATTTTTGACCGCGGAAAATCCATGCTCAGGATGAGGCAGGTCCTGGAATTGGAGGGATTCTCGGCCCATTGCATCAGTCTGCAATACAACTCCGGTTGGCACGGCATGGAGCACCTTTCCCGGCAGCTCAAAGATCAAGTGGACGCACTCGCGGAGGGGGACAGCAGCTGCTCGCTGGTGGGTTTCAGCATGGGCGGCATAGTGGCGAGACACTATCTGCAAATGCTGGAGGGAATCGAGCGGGTGCACAAGTTCATATCCATATCGAGCCCTCATTACGGCAGTTACTGGGCCAATTTCCTGCCCTACAAGGGCGGCCGGCAGTTGCGTATCGGCAGTGATTTCCTGAATACGCTCAACGAGGATGTGCAGAGCCTCGCGGACATATCGCCGGTATCCATCTGGACTCCGTACGACATAACGATAGTGCCACACACCAGCTCCCGGCTGCCGATCGGCAGGGCCTACGAATTTCCGGTCAAGCTGCACCGCTGGATGCCGCTCGACCAGGCGGTAATTTCCGCGGTAGCGGCGGAGCTCGCCGAGGCGCTGACGTAGCGATTCGGGCTGGCGCTATTCTATGCCGCCTTTTTCATGTTCAGCCAGGCCATGGCAGACTCTTCGTTCTCAAAGTAGCGCGCCTCGCCCCCGATCATCAGGCTGCCCGCCCTGGTCATCAGTTCCAGCCAGCGCTTGCTGCCCACCACCGCCACGCGGTTGAAACGGCGGCTGTGCTTGAGGCCCAGCTTGAGGTCGTCCCAGGCGGCGCGGGGCTCCCAGCCCTCCATTTCAACGGCATCCATAAAGACATTGATTTTGGGGTTCTCCTCCCCGGCGATGGCGGACTCCAGCATGGGCACTATGGCCTCGTAGTCGTCGTGGGTCAGCTTGCCGCGAACGTGCAGGGAAAGCAGGAATTCACCGTTGCAGCGCTCCAGGCCTACGGAAACACCGTGATGCTCGGCACTCATAAGTACACCCCGATGGTGGCTATGTTTCCGGGTTATAGTGTGCCCGCGGGGTTTTGCCAATCCGGCCGCCAGTGCCTGCAGAGGCGAACCAGCAGGCGTGCGCTCAGGGGGAAAGGATATCCACGATCTCGTGGGTGGCGTGAACCAGGCGCACTAGTGTGGTGTAAGGTACTAAGTTAAGCGGAATCTCCCTGTAGGAGCCTGCTTGCAGGCGAATTGAGGGCGCGGCAAGGCACCGGGAATGTTCGCCTGCAAGCAGGCTCCTACAGCGTAATCCCCAGGGACAGGAGCAACTCCGAGCTTAACTTAGTGCCATTCAGTACCTTACACCACACTAGCTCGCTTTCGATTCTGATGGTCACAAAGCCGAACTCGTCCACCGGCCTGACGATAACTCCATCCCGGTAGTATTCGACACCGGTATCCAGTCCTGCGGCCTCAGGGTTCCGGCCTGCGCCGGAACGACGACAGCGCACCTTAGCGGCAAATCCTGTGCCCTCCGCGCTGAATACCGGCTGAATATTACGAGCAGATCTCGTCGTAACCGCGCCCGCGGAACTCCAGCAGGCAGAAGCCGTGGCCGAAGGGGTCGGAGAGGCACGCGATGGCGCCCCAGCTATCAACCCGGATATCCCCCTCCAGTTTCGCACCGGCGGCGACCGCGCGTTCCACCGCGGCCTCTACGTCGTCCACGACCATGTCCAGGTGCACCGGCGTCCAGTGGCGCCGGTAGTCCCGCTGGCGATCTCCGGCGGTTGTGGAACCGGCCTCTTTGGCCAGCAGGTAGAGAGGAGCATTGCCGCCCAGCATCTCCATTCCGGCATCGCCGAAACTCCGCCCCGGGCGCAGGCCAAACGCATCCCGGTAAAAGGCGACGGCGCGCTCCAGGTTGTCGACGTCGATATTGATCAGGAATTGCATATGGTCAAACCTCAGGCGGGCCGCGACTGCTGGCAGTTCCAGCAGTAATCGAAGGCCGCGCCGTTTTCCTCGCCGCAGTCGCGGCAGCGCCAGGACCGCTGCTCCACCTCGGCGTCCGCCAGCAGTTGCCGCGCGCGCTCGTAGTCCCGCTCCCGTTCGAGCCAGAGTTCCGGCCAGGTCTGGTGCGGCGCCAGATCCCCGGAACCGCCCTGGGCGAATTCGTTTTTCAGGAATACCGGGATGCCAGCGACTTCGAGCCTGCTTTTTGCCAGCTCTACCAGCAGGCGGTTTTCGTGGGTGTAGATCAGTTTCATTGGACTGAACAAAAGATCCGCAATTAGCGAATCGCAGAGTACCAGCCTCGCTTGGCAAGTTAAATCGGCAGGGTTAAGGAAGCGGCGGGTTTGCGGAATATACTCGCGAAGATCAGTCGGTGGCCGTCAGCTCGCTGTCACTATCGCCACAGCGCCACTTTCCGGCTGCGATTCGCAATGGACCTCTATGGCAGGCGATAACGGCAGGGCCGCAGTTGCGGCCCGGATAAGGAAGTTGGCGCTCAGCTCAAATCGATCCAGGTGGATTTGAGCTCGCAGTATTTGTCCAGCGCATGGAGCGACTTGTCGCGACCGTTGCCGGACTGCTTGAAGCCGCCGAAGGGCACGGTGATGTCGCCGCCGAAGTAGTTGTTGATCCACACGGAGCCGGCGCGCAGGTCGCGGGCCAGGCGGTGGGCGCGGCCGATATCCCGGGTCCAGACGGCTGCGGCGAGGCCGTAGATGGAATCGTTGGCAATACGCAGGGCTTCGGCTTCGCTGTCGAATTCGATCACCGACAGCACCGGGCCGAAGATTTCCTCGCGGGCGATGGTCATATCGCCGGTGACGCCGCGGAAAACCGTGGCCTCGTAGTAGTGGCCGCCGGCCACCGCCTCCGCCGGCGCACCGCCGCACACCAGTTGCGCGCCCTGTTCCAGGCCCTTGGCCACATAGGATTCCACCGTGTCGAACTGGCTGCGATCGATCAGTGCGCCCATTACCGTATCGGGGTCCTGCGGGTGGCCCGGTTTGAAGCGCTCGCTGGCTTTGCGCACCTTTTCGATAAATTCGTCGGCGATGGATTTTTCCACCAGCAGGCGCGAGCCGGCGGTGCAGGTCTCGCCCTGGTTGTAGAAGATCGCCAGTGCGGCGGCGTCGGCGGCCTTGTCCAGGTCCGCGTCGGCGAAAACGATATTGGGGCTCTTGCCGCCCAACTCGAGGAAAGTGCGCTTGAGGTTGGACTGGCCGGAGTATTCGGTCAGGGTCTTGCCCACCTCGGTGGAGCCGGTAAAGGTGAGGCAGTCGATATCCATGCGCAGGCCCAGAGCCTTGCCCAGGCTGCTGCCGGGGCCGGGCAACACGTTGAGCACGCCGTCCGGCAATCCGGCCTCTTTCGCCAGTCCGGCGAGGCGGATGGCGGTGAGCGGGGTGTTGGAGGCGGGTTTGAGGATCACGCTGTTGCCGGTGGCCAGCGCCGGGCCCAGCTTCCAGGCGGTGGTGGAGAGCGGGAAGTTCCAGGGCACGATAGCGGCCACCACCCCCAGGGGCATGCGGGTGACCAGGCCCAGTTCGTCGGGGCCGGTGGGGGCCACTTCATCGTAGATCTTGTCGATGGCCTCGCCGCTCCAGCGGATGGTGGTGACCGCGCCGGGGACGTCCACGTTCATGGTGTCGCCGATGGGCTTGCCCGCATCCAGGCTCTCCAGCAGGGCGATTTCCTCGCGGTTCCGCTCGATCAGTTCGGCGAAACGCACCAGGATCTTCTTGCGCTGCATCGGCGGCATTTTGGACCAGACGCCGGATTCAAAGGTCTCGCGGGCCACCTTCACTGCCCGCTCGGCGTCTTCGGGGCCGCAGCTGGCTACCTGGGCCAGTTCCTTTCCGTCCGCCGGATTGACCGTGGGGCGGGTGGCGCCGGAAAGGGCGTCCACATAGTCGCCGTTGATAAACGCGCGGCCCTCGATGGCCAGGCCGGCGGCCATGGCCTGCCACTCTTGCAAGGTCTGCGGGGTCTGCTGTTCCGACATGGCTCACCTCCCTTAATTGAACATCCAAAAATGTGATCACAAATCAAAGGATACCAGAACTCCCCGGGCCGGTGCCACGTCGGGCCCGGGCGAACACAAGGTCCGCCCGCCAACCGGCTATTCGCCGGCAACCGCCTCGAAGGTGCCCGTCTCGCGGTTCTTGCGCACTCCCGGTACTTCGAACACCCGGTTGTGGAATGCGATATAGAAACCCGGCGGCAAAAGGCGTGCGGCCAGCAGGGCCTCGGTGACATTCTGGCGCGCATCCGAATCGATAAAGCCCATGGGCTTCATGGCGCCGGTGAACACCACCGCCACCGGCGGTTTGCCCAGCGCCCGGTGGCAGTATTCGGCGGTGTTGGACATGGTGTCGGTGCCGTGCAGCACCACGATGGGTTCCCCCTGGCCGGCGGTGCGGGCGATGGCGTCGGCAATCAGCTGGCGGTCGCCGTCGTCCATTTCCAGCGAATCCTTGTTCAGCACGCTCTCCAGCTCCAGATGAGTGTAGGGCAGCCGCAGACTGGCGATCAGACCGTCGCGGATAATGGAGGCGCGATTCTTCAGTGTGCCGTCGGCCTCGGAGTAACTCTTCTCGATAGTGCCGCCGGTGGTGAGTATGCGGATGGTGCTGGTGGGGTTGAGGTCGGTCATCGCGTCTCCAGGTCAATGCCAATGCCGGCGGCATCATAGTGGCGCCAGCAGGTCTCCACAAGGCAAGGGCCTCTGCACCCTGTAGGAGCGGGCCACGCCCGCGATCGGCGGCGGGGATTCAATAAGCGCCGATCG
>NZ_JBOFOC010000133.1:0-2596 GCF_051659245.1 Microbulbifer sp. | reverse complement strand
AGCGGGCCATGCCCGCGAACAGAGCCTGATCGCGGGCATGGCCCGCTCCTACGGGGTGGCTCGCTTCCCGAGCCCTTCACTGTTCCACCGGCGTATCCGGCAGATTTCCCCACTCACTCCAGGAGCCGGGATAGGCGCGGATATCGAAACCGAGGGATTTGCCCACCAGCCAGGTGAAACCGGAGCGGTGATGGCTCTGGCAGTGGGTGACGATTTTGTGGCTGCCGTCGATGCCGAGTCCGGCGAGAAATTCGCGCGCATCGGTGCGGATGCGCAGGTCCCGCTGCGGGTCCATCAGCCGGGTCCACTCGCAGTTGATCGCGCCGGGAATATGGCCGCTCTTCAGCGCCTGCGCCCGCTCGCCGCGGTATTCCTCCGGCGAGCGCGCGTCCCACACGAGGAAGTCTTCTTCGTTCAGGTGCCGCTTTATTTCCTCCGCCTCCATCAGCGGCGTGGTGTCGACATCGATGTCGATTTCGCTTGGCTCGGGCTGCACCGGTTCATCTGACAGCGGCAGTCCGGCGCCGCGCCAGGCGTGCATACCGCCATTGAGATAGCTGTAGTTCCCGTGGCCGATCACTTCCAGGGTCCACAGAAAGCGCCCGGCCCAGCCGCCGCCCTCGTCGTCGCAGGCGACCACATGGTGTTTCGGATGCAGGCCCAGGGCGCGGAATACCTCCGTCAGCCGCTCTTTGTCCGGCAGCTTGCCCGGCGCCGGCGGTGTGCCCGCCATCAGAGCCTGAAACGGCAGGTGCAGGGCGCCGGGAATATGCCCCGCGGCGTAGTTCTGTGCGGAGCTCAGGTCCACCAACAATAAATCCTCGCGCTCCAGCTGCGTGGCCAGTTCCTCTGGCTCAATAATCAGGGGCAACTCATTCAAAATTATTTCTCCAATTCCAGGCTATTGCGCAAATGCAGAAAACTGTCCATTCGCCGCTCGCTGATCTCCCCGCGCAGCAGTGCCGCGCTGATGGCGCAGCCGGGTTCACCCTGGTGGCGGCAGTCGCGAAAGCGGCAGTGTCCGATAAACGGGCGGAATTCCACAAAGCCCTCCAGCAGTTGCGCTTCGCTCATATGCCAGAGGCCGAACTCGCGGATGCCGGGGGAGTCTATCAGATCGCCGCCGCTGGGCAGGTGGAAGAGTTCCGCGGCGGTGGTGGTATGGGTGCCTTTCTGGGTCGCCGGGGAGAGTTCGCCGGTGCGCGCGCCGGCGGAGGGCAGCAGCGCGTTGATCAGTGAGGACTTGCCAACCCCGGACTGGCCCACGAATACGCTGGTGCCCCGGGCCAGGGTTTCCAGCAGTTGCGGCAATCCCTCGCCGGTGCGGGTGGACAGGCGCAGCACCGGGTAGCCCAGGCCGGGATAGGGCTGCAGCAGGTCGGTCAGCGCTGCCTCGTTGTCTCTGTCGATCAGGTCGATCTTGTTGAGCAGCAGCATCGGCGGTATGCCGGTGGCCTCGGCGGCCACCAGGTAGCGGTCGATGGCGTTGGCGTAGGGTTCGGGGTAGGGGGCGATCACGATCAGTATGCGGTCGATATTGGCGGCCACGGTCTTGAGTTCGCCGTAGCGGTCCGGCCGCTGCAGCTCCGAGTGCCGTGCCAGGCGCGCGCCCACCACGCCGCAGCCGCCGCTGGCCCCGCCGGTTGCCGGGCGCCAGGCCACGCGGTCGCCGGTGACCAGGGTCTCGATATTGGCGCGCAGGTGGCAGCGTTGGCGCAGCTCTGGGTCGGCATCGCTTTCCACCAGCACCTGGGTGCCGTAGTTGGCGATTACCAGCCCGGTCTGCTCCGGCCCCAGGTCGCCTTCCTCCGCGACCTGCCCGGCGCCCTCCGCGCGCTTGCGCGCGCGCGCCTCCCGCTCCTGCTGGATCTTGGCGATACGCCACTGCTGGCGCCGGTTCAATTTGCGTTTACTCATGGTTGGCGGATTATACAGCGATACGGTAACTTCCTCTGATCAGCTAAAGGAGAGCCCCGTGGATCAGAACAATTTGATCTGGATCGACCTGGAAATGACCGGTCTCGATCCGGAAAAAGAGCGCATCATCGAGATTGCCACCATTGTCACCGACTCGCGCCTGAACGTCCTCGCCGAGGGGCCGGCGATGGTGGTCCACCAGAGCGACGCGCTGCTCGCGGCGATGGACGACTGGAACACTGAGCAGCACGGTGGCTCCGGGCTGGTGGCGCGGGTGAAGGAATCGCACATCTCCGAGCGGGAGGCGGAGCGGGAGACCCTGGAGTTTCTGCGCCACTGGGTGCCGGAGGGTGCCTCGCCCATGTGCGGCAACTCCATCGGCCAGGACCGCCGCTTCCTGGTGAAGTATATGCCGCAGCTGGAGAACTACTTCCACTACCGCAACCTGGACGTGAGCACGGTCAAGGAGCTGGCGCGGCGCTGGCGCCCGGATGTGCTGGAGGGGGTAAAGAAGGAGAGCCGGCACCTGGCGCTGGATGATATCCGCGATTCCATCGAGGAACTGAAACACTACCGGGAGCATTTTTTCCGGGTGTAATAATCCGGGGCTTGGATATTTGCACCCTGTAGGAGCGGCCCATGGCCGCGATCGGAGGAGCTACGAAGCAATGCCGATCGC
>NZ_JBOFOC010000132.1:0-26044 GCF_051659245.1 Microbulbifer sp. | reverse complement strand
GCCATGCCCGCGAACAGAGCCCGATCGCGGGCATGGCCCGCTCCTACAGGGTGATCCGCTTAAGCGAATGCAGGTTTCCTATGAGGGAGTAGGCGCGGGCTCCGGCGGTATCGGTGCGCCACTCCTCAGTTCCTTGCTTTGGGCTTTTCCGCGGCACCGACACCGATGTGTTGGTCGAGAAAGCCCAGCAGCTCGGTATACAAGCGCTTGTTGTTCTCCTCGCCGTAAAAGCCGTGGCCCTCGTTGGGCTCTATCAGGGTTTTTACCGGCTTTTTCTCTTCAGCCAGCTTCTCCAGCAGCGCCTCGGCGTGTTCCACCGGTACGCGCTCGTCTTTTTCCCCATGCACAATAAATAGCGGCAGATCCAGCTTGTCGGTGTTGTACAGCGGCGAGTTGGCGCGCAGGAAATCCTCGTCCTCACTCAGCTCGCGCCGCAGATAGGAGATGCCGCGGTCGCGGCGCTGGACATCGCCTTTTTGATACATCATTTCCAGATCGTAAACGCCCACATAGCCGATGGCGCACCGGTAGAGATCGGGGTAGCGGATGGGGTTCATCAGTGCCGAGTAGCCGCCGAAGCTGCCGCCGAAAATGCAGATGCGCTCTCTGTCCGCATAGCCTTGTTCGACGGTCCACGCCACGGCGTCGGCGATATCCCGCTGAATCTTGCCGCCCCACTGTTGCCTGCCCGCTTTGTAAAAGCCATCGCCGTAACCGGTAGAGCCGCGGAAATTGACCTGCAGTACCAGGTAACCATTTTGCGAGAGTATCTGCGCCTGGTTGTCGTAGCCCCAGTAATCCCGCGCGTGGGGGCCGCCGTGGGGCACGACCACCATCGGCAGCTTTTCAGTTCGGTTTGCCGGGAAGGTGAGGTAGACACCAATTCGGAATCCGTCCCCGGTTTCAAAGGATTCGGCGCGCATCGGGTTGAGGTCCTGGGGGTCCAGCCATTCGGCCGAGGACAGCAGAAAGTCAACTTTCTTTGACGTCATATCTACCAGGAAGTAGTCGCCGGGCAACCTGTCGCCATAGACTCTCAGCACGCCCTTTTTGCCGTCCTCGGTAAAACTGGTAAAGGCGATGCGGTAGCCGTCAAATGCCTTCTTTATACCGCGGAATAGCGGGGCAAAGCCGTCGCCCTCGTCAAAAAAGTGTTCTTCCGGGTAATCCGGATGCAGGTAGGCGCCCAGCGGCTTGTCGGTAGTCGGGTGGTAAATGATGCCGCTGATATCGGAAATTTCATGCTGGAATATCGGTTTGTATTTGTCGCTGTCCGGACTCAGTTTCACAAGCTGCTCTGTCTGCCCCTTGCGGTCTAGTACCAGATAGGCCTCCCCCGTCTCAGGGTCGAAACCCACCGGGGTGGCCCGCTCCAGGACCGGGTCTTCTACCCGGCTCCAGCCCACCTTGTCTTTCTTCCGGTAGAGCTGGTAGTCGTCGTTGCGGTCGGTGCCGTTGGCAAACCGCAGCTCGCCGCGGCCGTCGGTAAAGGCCCGCCCGCCCACCTGGGGCAGGCCGGTGACCTTGTTCCTGACACCGGTGTAGATGTTGATCCGGTAGACTTCGCCGTGGGTTTCCCAGTCTCTCGCCCAGGGGTAGGTGGAAACCAGGACTTCCTTGTCGCTGTCGGGCAGCGTGTCGATCAGGGTGGCGTGGGCGTAGGTGCTCTCCGCCTTCTTGATGCGCGAACCCGTCTGCCGCTCGCCAGCGGCCCAGCCGAAAATATTCCTGCCTCTGGAGCCGTCGTAATCGATGGCGAAGAGAGAGCCGTAATTGACCGGCGCTTCCAGCGCGGCCTTGCGTGAGACTACTTCGGCGACCACGCGCTCGTCATTTGCCCAGTGGAAGTCGCCCACCTCCTCCTTGCCGCGAAAGCGCAGGACACCGGTAATTTCCAGGGGCTTCATCGACATGAATACCAGGATGTGTTCGCCCTCGTACAGCTTGCGAACGGCCAGATGGGTGCCGGTTGGCGAGATTTTTACCTGTTTGATCTCGCTGTGCTTTACCAGATCGTCCAGCGGCAGTGGACTATTGCCGAGGGCTGTGAAGGGGAAGAGGAAAAGAAGGGCAAAAAACTGCAGTATCCGCTGCATGATGAGCTCCTTTATGATTATTGGCTTTCGCGCCATTATGCCAGCGGTGGGCATCGCCGCCAAACGCCCACCGCGATGACATCACACCAGCAGCCTGCGCAGTATCTCCCGGTACATCTCCTTCAGCTTGTCCAGGTCTTCCGCTTTCACGCACTCATCCACCTTGTGAATGGTCGCATTGACCGGCCCCAATTCCACTACCTGTGCGCCGGTGGGGGCGATAAACCGGCCGTCTGAAGTGCCGCCGGCGGTGGAGAGCTGGGTGGCTTCGCCGGTTACCGACAGGATCGCGGACTGCGCGGCTTCCACCAGCGGGCCTTCGGCGGTGAGAAACGGCTGGCCGGAGAGGTTGAAGTTTGCTTCGTATTTCAGCCCGTGCTTGTCGAGGGTGGCCCGCGCGCGGCGCTCCAGTTCCTCTGCAGTGGTCTCGGTGGAGAAGCGCCAGTTGCACACGAGTTTCACTTCGCCGGGGATCACATTGGTGGCGCCGGTGCCGCCATTGATATTGGAAACCTGGAAGCTGGTTGCCGGGAAAAAGTCGTTGCCCTTGTCCCATTCCTCGGCGGCGAGTTCCGCCAGCGCGGGGGCGAGGGTGTGAATGGGATTTTCCGCCAGGTGTGGGTAAGCCACGTGGCCCTGTACGCCGAAGACCCTGAGTTCCAGGCCCAGTGAGCCGCGGCGGCCGTTCTTGATTACGTCGCCGACCCGCTCGGTGCTGGAGGGCTCGCCCACCAGGCACCAGTCGATTTTTTCCCGCCGCTCTTCCAGCCACTGGACCACTTTCACCGTGCCGTCGGTGGCCGGGCCCTCTTCGTCGCTGGTGATCAGGAAGGCGATACGGCCGCTGTGATCCGGGTGCGCGGCGACAAACTCCTCGCAGGCCACCACCATGGCGGCGAGGGAGCCTTTCATATCTGCGGCGCCGCGGCCATAGAGGTAGCCGTCCTCGACCACCGGCTCGAAGGGCGGGTGCTGCCAGTTTTCCTCGGGACCGGTGGGCACCACATCGGTGTGGCCGGCGAAGGCGAACAGCGGCCCCTCGGCTTTGCCGTTGCGCACTGCCCAGAAATTGTCGGTGTCGCCGCGGCGCAGCCAGGTGGCCTCGAAGCCGATTTTTTCCAGGCGCTCGATCATCAGCGGCATGCAGCCGGCGTCCTCGGGCGTGAGCGAGCGACGGGAGATCAGCTCGCAGGCTAGTTGTAAAGTAGGAGTCATAAATAGTCTGGCTGTTGATGTTGTCTGGGGTGAGTACAACCCTGTAGGAGCCTGCTTGCAGGCGAACAAGAGCGGAGCTCCGTAGCCGTTCGCCTGCAAGCAGGCTCCTACGTAGGGTGCGCCGTGCGCACCATTGGCCGGGCGGTGCGCACGGCGCACCCTACTGAGAGTCCCGAGTCCCGAGTCCCGAGTCCCGAGTCCCGAGTCCCGAGTCCCGAGTCCCGTCAATTGCTGTGCAGCGCTTCGTTCAGTTCGATGGCCGTTTTGTTGGTCAGACATTCCACCGCGCCGTTGGTGGAATTGCGCCGGAACAGCAGGTCGGATTTGCCGGCCAGGTCGCGGGCTTTCACGTGTTCCACCAGCTTGCCGCCGTCGTCCAGCAGCGCCACTTTGGTTCCGGAGGTGATATACAGGCCGGCCTCCACGGTACAGCGGTCGCCCAGGGGGATGCCGATACCGGAGTTGGCGCCGAGCAGGCAGTTTTCGCCGACTGAAATGACGATGTTGCCACCGCCGGACAGGGTGCCCATGGTGGAGCTGCCGCCGCCCAGGTCGGAACCGGCACCGACGAAGACGCCGGCGGAGATACGTCCCTCGATCATGCCCGGCCCTTCGGTGCCGGCGTTAAAGTTGACGAAGCCCTCGTGCATGATGGTGGTGCCTTCGCCCAGGTAGGCGCCCAGGCGCACCCGTGCGGTATGCGCGATGCGCACGCCTTTGGGTACCACGTAGTTGGTCATTTTGGGAAATTTGTCGACGCAGGACACTTCCAGCAATTCGCCTTTCAGGCGGGCTTCGAGCTGGCGTTGGGGCAGTTCTTCCAGGTCGATGGCGCCGCGGTTGGTCCAGGCTACGTTGACCAGCTTGCCGAAGATGCCATCCAGGTTGGTCCGGTGGGGCTTGACCAGGCGATGGGAGAGGAGGTGCAGTTTCAGGTAGGCTTCCGGCACCGATTGCGGCGGTTCATCGCCGTGCAGTACCACCGCCACCAGAGGGCTCTGGCTGCCGGCAAATTGCTCCAGGATCTCCGCCTGTTCTGAGGCGCCGGCAGCGTTCAGTTTTTCCGCCAGTGGCTGCAGCTGCGACGGGTCCAGGGCGATGGTGTGGTTGCCTTCGTCCAGCTTCAATGCTTCCGCCACCGCCGTGGCGGTTTCCGCTTCCGGTTTGAACAGCGGTTGCGGGTAGTAGACTTCCAGCCAGTCACCCTTGCTGTTGCAGGTGCCGACACCGAATCCGATGCTGTAAATTTCACTCATCAGGCCATCTCCTTCCCGTTCAGGGCTGTTATCTTTTCAATCATTGCTGCTAATGTCTCTTCTTTGAAGCCGAACAGGGTTTCGCTGCCGGCGACGGTGACCGGGCGCTTTATCAGTGTGGGGGTTTCCTGGGCGATGGCCAGAGCCGAGTTGTTGTCCATCGCGCTTTTCTGCTCTTCGCCGAGGGCGCGCCAGCTGGTGGAGCGGCGGTTGAGCACTTCCTGCCAGCCGAATTCCGTTAACCAGTCCGACAGCGGTACGCTCTGCATACCGTCTTCCCGGAAGTCGTGGAAGCGGTATTCCACATCGTTCTTTTCCAGCCACTTGCGGGCCTTTTTTACCGTGTCGCAGTTCTTGATGCCGTATAGAGTAATCATGCTTTCTTTGTCTTCTTGGGGTTCTTGCGCGCGGGGTAGCAGGTGGTGCATATCTCGCACACGGTGCCGTCGCAGCCGCGAGCGGTGCAGTATTCGCGCCCGTAAAAAATAATCTGCAGGTGCAGTTTGTTCCAGTTTTCACGGGGGAACAGGCGTTTCAAATCTTTTTCTGTCTGCACCACGTTCTTGCCGCTGGTGAGACCCCAGCGCTGGGCCAGGCGATGGATATGGGTATCCACCGGAAAGGCCGGGTGGCCGAAGGCCTGGGACATCACGACGCTGGCGGTCTTGTGGCCCACGCCGGGGAGGGTTTCCAGCGCAGCCATGTTCTCGGGCACTTTGCCGTGGTACTCGTTGACCAGTATCTGCGAGAGTTTGCTGATCGCCTTGGATTTCTGCGGCGACAGGCCGCAGGGGCGGATCACTTCCTGGATCTTTTCCACCGGAACCTGCGCCATGTCCTCCGGGTTGTCCGCCAGTTTCCACAGTGCAGGGGTGACCTGGTTGACGCGCTCGTCGGTGCACTGGGCGGACAGCAGCACCGCCACCAGTAGAGTGTAGGGGTCGCGGTGGTGCAGGGGGACCGGGGTTTCCGGGTAGAGTTCGTCCAGGCGTTGCTGGATAAATTCCACCCGTTCCTGTTTTAACAAGCTTTTTACTGCCATGCCCAATATCTCTATTGGCAAAATGCCTTGATGCGCTTTGCGGCCTCGATGCATTCTTCCTGGGTGGCGACCAGGGCCATGCGCACGTATTCCGCGCCGGGGTTGATCCCCTCCGCCTCCCGGGCGAGAAAGCCGCCGGGGAGCACGGTGATGTTCTGTTGCCGGAAGAGTTCGCGGGCGAAGTGTTCGCCGTCGCCCACGTGAGGCCAGAGGTAGAAGCCGGCCTGGGGCTGCGCCACCTCCAGGCAGCCGTCGAGAATTTCCAGCACCGCGGCGAACTTCTCGCGATAAAGAGCGCGATTATGCCGCACATGCTGCTCATCCTGCCAGGCGGCGATGGAGGCGTACTGGCTGGGGAGGGGCATGGCGCAGCCGTGGTAGGTGCGATAGAGCAGGAATTTTTCCAGAATTCCGGCGTCGCCGGCGACGAAGCCGGAGCGCAGCCCCGGTAGGTTGGAGCGCTTGGAGAGGCTGTGAAATACCGCGCAGCGTCGGAAATCCGTGCGCCCGATTTCCTCGCAGACCTGCAGGAGTCCCAGTGGCGGCTGCGCCTCGTTGAAGTAGAGTTCCGAGTAGCACTCGTCGGAGGCGATAACGAAATCGTAGCGATCGGCGAGGGCGATCAGCTGTTTCAGGTCTTCGCCGTCCAGCAGGGCGCCGGTGGGGTTGCCGGGAGTGCAGATGTACAGCAGTTCGCACGCTTTCCAGACGTGCTCGGCTACCGAGGCGAAGTCCGGCTTGAAACCGGTCGAATCCGTACAGCTGATAAAGTGCGGGCTGGCGCCGGCGAGCAGGGCGGCCCCTTCGTAGATCTGGTAGAAGGGGTTGGGCATCAGCACTTTCGAGCCGGGGGACACCACTGTCTGGGCGAAGGCGAACAGCGCCTCGCGGGTGCCGTTGACCGGCAGTACCTGGGTGTCTGCACAGACCTCATTTAATTGAAAGCGCTGGCACAGCCAACTGGCAATGGCCTGGCGCAGCGGGTCTATACCTTTTGTGGCGGGATAGGTGGCCAGTTTGTCCAGGTTGTCGATCAGTTCGTCGCGCACGAACTCCGGCGGTTCGTGTTTGGGCTCGCCGATGGAGAGCGCAATATGGGGCAGGTGCGCGGGCGCCTGCAGGTCTTTTTTCAGCGCCGCCAGCTTTGTGAACGGGTAGGGCTGCAGTTTTTCGATATTTGAATTCATTTTTGTGTTTCCAGTCCCCAATTCTTAACTGGCGCCGTGGCGGCCCTGCTGCCGATGGCCGTTCGCTTCACGGCCTCATCGGTCTGTTTATAAGCCGCAGGCGCTTTTCGCGAACGGCCCCCGGCATCGGGGCCTTCGCATTAAAGTCCGGTATTCTCTTCGAGTCCCGAGTCCCGAGTCCCGAGTCCCGAGTCCCGAGTGATTCGCGCATCCCTGCGCTCACCCGCTGCGCGGGCGCCTTCGGCGTCCAAAATTGTTCCCGACAATTTTGTCCCGAGTCCCGAAACCTCACTCCGCCTTCCCGCCCCCCGACTTTTGAATCGCGTCCAGCTCCCGGCAGATATCCTCTTCCAGTTCCCGGCTGGCGACCTCGTCCAGCAGTGGATGGCCGTCGGCATCGGTTATATGGAAGGTGTCCTCCACCCGCTCCCCCAGGGTGGAAATCCTGGCGTTGTGCAGGCGCAGGTCGTGGGTGATAAATATTCGTGCGATGCGCGCCAGAAGCCCGGGGCGGTCGGCGCTGGTGATTTCCAGGGTGCTGTACTGGTCACCGGGTTCGGTGGTAATACTGGCGCGGGTGGCCAGTTCGAACATCTTCAGGCGCCGGGGCGTGCGCCGCTGGATCACTTTGGAGTAGTCCTCCACCAGGGCCAGTTCCTCCTGCAGGGTTTTGCGGATCTGTTCCAGTTGGTGGGGCTCGTCCAGCAGCGGCTGGCCGGATTCGTCGAGCACGTAGAAGGTGTCCACGGTGTAGCCGGAAGCGGAGCTGTACAGGCGCGCGTCGTGGATGTCCAGGTTGAGCATGTCCAGGCCGGTAACCACCGCGGCGAAGACGTTGGCCCTGTCCGGGGTGTAGACGAATACCTCCGTCGCACCGTCGTGTTCGCCGGGACCGGAATTGCGCGTGAGCACCAGGGTGTCCCTGCGCTGGCCTTTTTCGCTGGCGCTGTGCAGCTGATGGATGGCGGCGGTGTGCCAGGCAATGTTGTCGGCACTTTCGCGCACGAAATAGTCCTCGCCCATCTGTGCCCAGATATTTTCCACCGAGGCCATGGGCAGGCCCATGGCGCGCAGCATGCTGCGGGCCTGGCTCCGGGTTTCCTCGATGATTTCCTCCCGGTCGATGGGATTCTCCAGGCCGCGGCGCAGGGCGCGCCGGGTGGCCTGGTAGAGCTGGCGCATCAGGCTGGCGCGCCAGCTGTTCCAGAGCTCCGGGTTGGTGGCGTTGATGTCCGCCACGGTGAGGGCGTAGAGGTAGTCGAGGTGTTCGCGGTCGCCTACGGTGCGGGCGAAATCGTGTACCACTTCCGGGTCGGTGATGTCCTGTTTCTGGGACACGGCGCTCATCAGCAGGTGTTTTTCCACCAGCCAGCACACCAGGCGGCGGTCGCGGCCGGACAGCTGGTGGCGGCGGCAGAAGGCGTCGGCGTCCACCACGCCCAGTTTGGAGTGGTCGCCGCCGCGACCCTTGGCGATGTCGTGGTAGAGGCCGGCGATGTACAGCAGTTCGGGCTTGCGCATACGCGCGAGAATTTCGGCGGCGATGGGGGATTTCTGCCAGGCCTCGGGGCTGCGGAAGCTGCGCATATTGCGCACCACCTGCAGGGTGTGGGCATCCACCGTATAAATATGGAAGAGGTCGTGCTGCATCTGCCCGGTGACGCGGCCGAATTCCGGCAGGTAGCGGCCCAGCACACCGTAGCGGGTCATGCGCGAGAGCTGGGTGGACAGGCCGCGGGGGGAGCGCAGCAGCTGCATGAACAGTTCGGCGTTGGCCGGGTCCGCGCGGAATTTTTCGTCGATCAGGTGGCGGTGTTCGCGGATCAGGCGGATGGTGGAGGCGCGCACGCCCTGGATATCGGGGTTTTCCGCCATCAGCACGAATATTTCCAGCAGCGCCGAGGGCTGTTCCTGGAATACCCGGGTCTGGGTCACTTCGATGGTGCTGTCGCGCAGCTGGAAGCGCTCGTTGATCGGCGTCACGCTCTGCCGCTGGCCGCGCTGCAGTATGGCCTCGTCGAGAAACTGCAGCAGCACGTCGTTCAATTCGCGCAGCGCCATCACGACGCGGTAGTAGTTGTGCATGAACTGCTCCACCGCCAGTTGGGTGCCGCTGTCCACGTAGCCGAACTGTTTTGCCAGTTCCCGCTGGTAGTCGAATAACAGCCGCTCCTCGGCGCGCCCGGCGAGCAGGTGCAGGCCGTAGCGCACCCGCCAGAGAAAGTCCTCGCCGGACTGGAGGATGGCGAACTCTTCCTCGGTAAAGAAGCCTTTGCCCTGCAGTTGCTTGAGGGTGCGCACGCGGAAGTAGCGCTTGGCCACCCAGCCGATGGTCTGGATGTCCCGCAGGCCGCCGGGGGCGTTTTTGATATTGGGCTCCAGGTTGTATTCGGAGGCCTGCTGCCGATTGTGGCGCTCGCGCTGTTCCGTGTACTTGGCGCTGAAGAACTTCTCCGCCGGCCAGAGTTTGTCCGGGGCCATGTGATTCACCAGGCGTTCGCGCATGGCGTCGTTGCCGACCACGGTACGGCACTCCATCAGGTTGGTGGCCACGGTGATGTCTTCCGCGGCCAGTTCCAGGCAGTGCTCCACGGAGCGCACCGAGTGGCCGATATCCAGGCCCAGGTCCCAGAGGAAGGCCACCAGTCGCTCGATATTGTCCACGGTGACGCGGTCCGGCTTGCCGTGGGTGAGGATCAGCAGGTCGATGTCCGAGTGGGGGTGCAGTTCACCGCGGCCGTAGCCGCCCACCGCCAGCAGGCTGATGTTGTCCGGCCACTGGTACTGGTGCCAGGCGTAGTGCAGCAGGCAATCCACGAACAGCGCGCGCTCGTGCACCAGGGTGCGCACGTCCTCGCCCTCGCGAAAGCGCTCGGCCATTTGGGTGTCGGCGGCACCGGCGGCGTCTTTGAAGATTTCCAGCGCCGGTTTGACGCCCTCGGCCAGGGCCTTGCGGAAGCGGGCCTGGTCGAAGAAGAACAGGGGGCGCTCGAAGTAGGGGGTTTTGGCCAGCTGCATTGATTTGTCTGTCTTGCGGATGGTTGGGGCCTGGGACTCAAGTCTCCTGAGGCCAGGCCTGTGGCGGCCCTGCTACCGGTGCTTTTTGCCAGACACGCTGTGAATACGTCCCTGTACGCTCTACGCGGCCATCCACGGCCGCGTAAGGTCTGGCAAAAAGCCCCCGGCATCAGGGCCTTCGCATTGAGTTTCGCGATACTTTTGGAGTCCCGAGTCCCGAGTCCCGAGTCCCGAGTCCCGAGTCCCGAGTCCCGAGTCCCGAGTCCCGCCGAGTCCCGAGTCCTAAAAACTCTCTTCCCCGCGCGCCGTCAGCACCTCTACCCCGTTGGCGGTCACCACCATGGTGTGCTCCCACTGGGCGGACAGGCGGCGGTCCACGGTGACCGCGGTCCAGCCGTCGCGAAGCACGCGGGTGCCGGGCTTGCCGGCGTTGATCATCGGCTCGATGGTAAAGGTCATGCCTTCCTCCAGCGCCAGGCCGGTGCCGGGCTTGCCGTAGTGCAGTATCTGCGGGTCCTCGTGAAACACGTCGCCGATGCCGTGGCCGCAGAAGTCGCGCACCACCGAGTAATAGTTCTTCTCCGCGTGCTGCTGGATCACGTGGCCGATATCGCCGAGGGTGGTGCCCGGGCGGACTATCTCGATGGCCCTGTACAGGCATTCCTGGGTCACTTTGACCAGTCGCTCCGCGTGGGGCGCCGGTTTGCCCACGAAATACATCTTGCTGGTGTCGCCGTACCAGCCGTCCTTGATCACGGTGACATCGATATTGATGATGTCGCCTTTCTTCAGCACCTTGTTGTCCGAGGGAATGCCGTGGCAGACCACTTCGTTCACGGAGGTGCAGATGGATTTGGGGAAGCCGCGGTATCCCAGGCAGGCGGGGATGGCGTTCTGTACGTTGACTATATGGTCGTGGCAGCGCCGGTCCAGTTCCTCGGTGGTGGCGCCGGGAACCACGTACTCGCCGATCATCTCCAGCACCTCGGCGGCCAGTTGGCCCGCGGTGCGCATTTTGGCGATCTGTTCCGGTGTCTTGGTGCTTGAGGTCATGGAGAATCCCGGGTTGCTGGTCAGCGAGGCGCGGTATTGTAGCGGATTGGGCACCGCGGCGCACAACCCGGTATCCCCGCCCCCGGGAGGGGCGGCGGCCCCGGCTGTTGCGGGCGGGTTGCCACTATCCACTACCCTCGCTTCGGGGAATATGGTATAAAGCGCGCCGCTCCGGGGTCGTCCCGGGGCTAAATCAACGCCGCACACGCACCGGCACATGTGTCTGGGTGCCTCGCTTGGCTACGCCGGGTGGGGTTGATACATGGGGCGCGTGGAGGACTAACCCGTAAAACTGAGGTTTACTATTATGCCGCAAGTCAGCATGCGCGATATGCTGCAGGCTGGTGTGCACTTTGGCCACCAGACCCGCTATTGGAACCCGAAGATGGGTGAATTCATCTTTGGAGCCCGCAACAAGATTCACATCATCAACCTGGAGCACACTGTTCCGGCTTTCAACGAAGCCCTGCAGGTGATCAAGGGGATGGCCGCACAGAAGAAGAAAATTCTGTTTGTCGGCACCAAGCGCGCCGCGCAGAAATCCATTAAAGAGCAGGCCGAGCGTTCCGGGCAGCCTTACGTCAGCAACCGCTGGCTCGGCGGCATGCTCACCAACTACAAAACCATCCGCGCCTCCATCAAGCGTTACCGTGAGCTGGAGATTCAGTCCCAGGACGGTACTTTCGAGAAGCTGACCAAAAAAGAGGCGCTGATGCGCACCCGTACGATGGACAAGCTGGAGCGCTCCATCGGTGGTATCAAGGATATGGCCGGCCTGCCCGACGCGCTGTTCGTGATCGACGTCGAGCACGAGCGTATTGCCATCCAGGAAGCCAATAAGCTGGGCATCCCGGTGGTCGGTGTTGTGGACACCAATAGCAGCCCGGAAGGTGTGGACTACGTGATTCCCGGCAACGACGACGCTATCCGCGCGATCAAGCTGTACACCACTGCGGTGGCGGATGCGGTACTGGCCGGCGTGGGCGAGGCCGGCGGCGGTGTCGCGAAGGACGAGTACGTCGAAGCGAGCGACGACGAGGCCGCGGCAGAGTAACAGTCGCCCTGGCGAACTCACTTAAAAAGGGGCCGTGCAACGGCCCCTTTTTCCAACTACCGAATTAGTGAATGAACTCCGAGGAATAGAATCATGGCGATTACCGCGTCTATGGTAAAAGAACTGCGCGAGCGCACCGGCCTGCCGATGATGGAGTGCAAAAAGGCACTGACCGAGGCGGACGGTGATATCGAAAAAGCGATTGAAGACCTGCGCAAAGCCTCCGGCCTGAAGGCTGCCAAGAAAGCCGGCCGCACCGCCGCCGACGGCGTGGTTGCGGCGAAAGTGGCCGAAGACGGCAGCTTCGGTGTGCTGGTGGAGGTCAACTCCGAAACCGACTTCGTGGCCCGCGACGACAATTTCAAGGCGTTCGTGGAAATGGTGGTGGACAAGGCATTTGCCGGCCGCCAGCAGGATGTCGCCGCACTGATGGAAGGCGAACTGGAGCAGGCCCGCGAAGCGCTGGTACAGAAGATTGGTGAGAACATCGGTGTGCGCCGCATCCAGGTAGTGGAAGGGGGCCGGGTGGGCGCCTATGTACACTCCAACAGCCGTATCGCTGCGATTGTCGCCCTGAGCGGCGGCGATGAAGAAACCGCCCGTGATGTGGCCATGCACGTGACTGCGGTCAATCCGCAGGTTGTCAAGCCGGAGGATATGCCGGAGGACGTGCTGGAGAAGGAAAAGGAAATCATCAAGGCTCAGCCGGATATGGCAGGCAAGCCCGCCGAGATCGTCGAGAAGATGATGGGCGGCCGTATCAAGAAGTTCCTCAAGGAGAACAGCCTGGTGGAACAGCCTTTCGTCAAGAATCCGGATGTGACCATCGGCAAGCTGGTCAAGGACCAGAGCGCGGAAGTGGTTTCCTTCGTCCGCTTTGAGGTGGGTGAGGGTATCGAGAAGGAAGAGGTGGACTTCGCTGCGGAAGTTGCTGCGCAAGTTAAATCCTCTTCTTAATCGTCTACATCGGGTGCCTGAGGGCGCCCGGCTGCAGTGGGGGTGCTTTCGATGGACTCTTTGGGGTCACATCGGGGCACCCCTCTGTGTAAATGACCAGAATTGTTGTAATGTTCCGTGGCAATAACTGCCAGTGCCAGTAGAGGACCAACGGATGCCCGGTGTCAAAGACCGCAAGTACAAGCGAATCCTGTTAAAGCTCAGCGGCGAGGAGCTGATGGGCGAACAGGGGTTTGGAATCAGCCCCAAGGTACTGGATAAGATGGCCCTGGAGATAGGCCAACTGGTGGGTATCGGCGTCCAGGTGGGGCTGGTGGTCGGCGGCGGCAACCTGTTTCGCGGCGCCGCGCTGCACGCCGCGGGCCTCGACCGGGTGACCGGCGACCATATGGGAATGCTGGCCACTGTGATGAATGCCCTGGCCCTGCGCGATGCCCTGGAGCGCTCCAATATTTCCTCCCGTGTGATGTCCGCGATCCAGATGAGCGGTATCGTCGACCACTACGACCGCCGAGCCGCCATCCGCAACCTTGAGCGGGGCGAAGTGCTGATCTTCGCCGCCGGCACCGGCAATCCCTTCTTCACCACGGATTCCGCCGCCTGCCTGCGGGGCATCGAAATCGAAGCGGAGCTGGTGCTGAAGGCCACCAAGGTGGACGGCGTCTACTCCGCCGACCCGGTGCTGGAACCCACCGCGACCCGCTACGACCAGCTGACTTACGACGAGGTGCTGGACAAGAAGCTCGGGGTGATGGACTTAACTGCAATTTGCCTGTGCCGCGAACACAACATGCCCGTGCGGGTGTTCCGCATGGACAAGGCCGGCGCGCTGCTCAATATCGTGGTGGGTGGCGAAGAGGGCACCTTAATCGAAGAGGAAATGAAATCGTGATTGAAGACATCAAGAAAGACGCGAAGGCGCGCATGAATAAAGCGCTCGACGCGCTGGCCGGCAACTTCAACAAAATCCGCACCGGCCGCGCGCACCCGAGCATTCTCGACGGTATCCAGGTCTCCTATTACGGCTCTGACACCCCCCTTTCCCAGGTTGCCAATGTCGTGGTGGAAGATGCCCGGACCCTCTCCGTGACCCCCTGGGAAAAGAACCTGGTGCCGGAAATCGAAAAGGCCATCATGAAGTCCGACCTGGGCCTGAACCCCAGCTCCGCCGGTACCGTGATCCGCATCCCCATGCCGATGCTCACCGAGGAAACCCGCAAGAACTTTATCCGCCAGGCCAGGGGCGAAGCGGAAAATGCGCGGGTGTCCATCCGCAATATCCGCCGCGATGCGCTGGCGGAGGTGAAGGCACTGGTCAAGGAGAAGGAGATCTCCGAGGACGATGAGCGCCGCGCCGGCGACGAGATCCAGAAAATCACCGACCAGTTTGTGGCGGACGTCGACAAAGCACTGGCGACCAAAGAAAAAGACCTGATGGAGATTTGATGGGTTCCGCCGAAGTGCTGCCGCCGGGCGAGGGCCCGCGCCATATCGCCATTATCATGGACGGCAACGGCCGCTGGGCCGCGCGCCGCGGTCTGCCCCCCTCGGCGGGCCACAAGGCGGGAGTGGAGCGCATCCGCGACCTGGTTTCCGCCTGCGGGGACCGCGGGTTGGAGGCGCTCACCCTGTTCGCCTTTTCCAGCGAAAACTGGCAGCGCCCGCCCAAGGAAGTGGAGCTGCTGATGAGCCTGTTTCACTCCTACCTGCGCAAAGAGGCTGCGCGCATGTGTGAGGAGGGCATCCGCCTGCGGGTGGTCGGCCGGCGCGACCGCTTTTCGGCGCGGCTGCAGCGGGCGATTGCGGAGGCGGAAGAGATCACCAGCGAGTGCTCCCGCGGCAACCTGGTGATCGCGGCCGATTACGGCGGCCGCTGGGATATCGCCAACGCCGCGCGCACTCTGGCGGAGGAAGTGGCCTCCGGGGTGAGGGCGCCGGAATCCATTACCGAAGAGGTGCTGGCGGATTACCTGCAACTGGCGGACCTGCCGCCGGTGGACCTGCTGGTCCGCTCCAGCGGCGAGCAACGCATCAGCAACTTTATCCTGTGGCAGGCGGCCTACAGCGAATTTTATTTTACAGACACACTGTGGCCGGATTTTGGCGAGCGCGAACTGGACGCCGCTATCGCCGCCTACCGCCAGCGGGAGCGCCGCTACGGTGGCCGCAGCAGCGATGGTTTGGCCGCCCAGGCCTGAGTTCCAAACGATGAAAATCGGACCGAGAGCTTATTCCATGAATAATAATCGCTGCGACGGCCATTTTCGCCCAGTGCAGGGAACGGGGAGCGCGGTGTGCTCATTGCACACAGGCGACGAGCGTCGAGCTGCGCCCCAACACGCAGTGATGTTTTATTCATGGACAAGCTTCTAAGGGTGTGACGGTGCTAAAACAAAGAATAATGACCGCGCTGGTATTGGTGGCTCTGTTTCTCGGGGTGTTGTTCTTCCTTCCCATCCAGTGGTTCTCTCTGGCAACGGTGGCAGTGATCCTGCTCGGCGGCTGGGAGTGGGCCAACCTCTCCAACCTCAATCGCGCGCTGCGCTTTGTCTTTCTCGCCGCCCTGGGCGCCTGCCTGGTGGGCACCGCCCAGTACGTCTTTGCCATGGATTTCGCCCGCCCGGATACCGCGCGGGCGCGCCAGATACTGGCGGTGGCCTGCGGTTGGTGGGCGCTGGCATTCCTGTGGGTGCAGAGCTATCCCGCCAGCGCCATGCTGTGGGGCAACCGCTGGGCTCGCGGCCTGATCGGCCTGGTGGTGCTGGCGCCCGCCTGGCTGTCGATGGTGATCCTGCGGGGCCAGGACCACGGCGCCTGGCTGGTGCTGTTCGTTGTGGCAGTGGTGGTGGCCGCCGACGTGGGGGCCTACTTCGTGGGCCGACGCTACGGCAAGCACAAACTGGCCCGCGAAGTGAGCCCGGGCAAATCCTGGGAGGGCTTCTTCGGCGGCCTGGTCGCCTGCCTGATTCTGGCAGTCGGTGTCTCCCTGTTGTTGGAGTTGCCGCTGAAAAACAGTGTACTGTTTTCCTTCGGGGTACTGGTCACCGCGTTGGCCTCGGTGATCGGCGACCTGGTGGAGAGCATGTTCAAGCGCCACCGGGGCATCAAGGACAGCAGTCGTATACTGCCTGGTCACGGCGGCATCCTGGATCGCCTGGACAGCCTCTCCGCGGCACTACCGGTCTTCACCATGGCCGCGCTCGCCAGTGAACTGCCGAAGTATTTGTAAAAAACGGGACTGCGGATGGTGGTTTCCCGCTTTGCCTGGGTTTGGGATCGGGATAACGGAAGCGCTTCTTCCGAGTCCCGAGTCCCGAGTCCCGATGGTCCCGGCTTTTGAGGTAACCAATGCAATCTATCACCGTCCTCGGCTCAACCGGCTCCATTGGCGTCAGCACCCTGGATGTGCTGGCGCGCCATCCGCAGCGCTATTCGGTGTTTGCGCTGACCGCCCGCGAGCGCCTGACCGAGCTGGCACAGCAGTGCCGCCGTTTCGCCCCGCGTTTTGCCGTGGTGGCGGACGAGAAAGGTGCCCGGGTGCTCCGCGAACAACTGGCCGGAGAGGTGCCGGGTATCGGGATACTCTGGGGGGTGGAAGGGCTCTGCCGGGTGGCGTCGGACCCGCAAGTGGATGCGGTGATGGCGGCGATCGTCGGCGCCGCCGGTCTGCGCCCGACGCTGGCGGCGGTAGAGGCGGGCAAAAAGGTCCTGCTGGCGAACAAGGAATCCCTGGTGATGGCGGGGCCGGTGTTTATGCAGGCCCTGGAGAAAAGCGGCGCCCAGCTGCTGCCCATCGACAGCGAGCACAACGCCATCTTCCAGTGTCTGCCCCAGCCCTGCGCCGACCTCGACCGGGCGGGGGTGGAAAAAATCCTTCTCACCGGTTCCGGCGGCCCCTTCCGCACCCACCCCGTGGACGAACTGCACCGGGTCACTCCGGATGAGGCCTGCGCCCACCCGAACTGGTCCATGGGGCGCAAGATATCGGTGGATTCCGCCACCATGATGAACAAGGGCCTGGAGTTTATCGAGGCCTGCCTGCTGTTCGGCGCGCGGCCCGATCAGGTGGAGGTGGTGGTGCACCCGCAGAGCGTCGTCCACTCCATGGTGCAGTACCGCGACGGCTCGCTGCTGGCGCAAATGGGCGAGCCGGATATGCGCACGCCCATCGCCCATGCGCTGGCTTTTCCCGAGCGGATCGGCAGCGGCGTGGCGGCGCTGGATCTGGTCGCCCGGGGCCGCCTGGACTTCGAAGCGCCGGATGCGCGCCGCTTTCCCTGCCTGCGGCTGGCCCGCGAGGCCATGGATACCGGTGGGAGCGCTCCCACGGCGCTGAATGCCGCCAACGAGGTGGCGGTGGAGGCCTTCCTGCAGGGCAGGCTGGCGTTTACTAGTATTCCGGCTGTTATCGAGCGGGTGATGAAATCCGCGGAACCGGTTGAACTGACCGGCCTGGACGCAGTCGAAACAGCGGATCGCAGTGCGCGGGCACTGGCGCAGCGGGCGCTGGAAGAATTGAGCTGAAAGAATTGAATAGCCGCGCAACGAGTTAGACAGGTTTTATGGATTTTATTCAAACAGTCATCTGGGCCCTGATCGCTTTGGGCGTACTGGTCACCTTCCACGAAATGGGCCATTTCTGGGTGGCGCGCCTGTGTGGGGTCAAGGTACTGCGCTTTTCCGTGGGATTCGGCCGCCGCCTGGTGTCCCGCTACGACCGCCACGGCACCGAGTTCACCCTGTCGGCGATTCCCCTTGGCGGCTATGTAAAGATGCTCGACGAGCGCGAGGGCAACGTGCCCCGGGACCAACTGGACCAGGCGTTCAACCGAAAGAGCGTATGGGCGCGCATCGCCATCGCCGCGGCCGGGCCGGCGGCCAACTTTGCGCTGGCCATAGTGCTCTTCTGGGCGGTGTTTTTGGGCGGGACCGCGGGCCCGGTGCCCATCGTCGAATCCGTGCAACCGGGTAGTATTGCCGCTCGCGCCGGGCTTGAGCCGGGGCAGGAGATCCTCTCCGTCGACGGCGAGCCGACGCCCACCTGGCAGGCGCTCAACTGGCGCCTGGCGAATCGCCTGGGGGACACCGGAAGTATCAAGTTCTCCGTGCGCTACCCGGACTCCGATCTGGAATACCATACATTGGCGGACATAGACCGCTGGCTGGCGGGGCAAGAGGTGCCGGACCCGCTGGGGGAGGCGGGTCTGGAGCTCTGGACACCCCCGGCCAGTATGAAGCTGGCCCAGGTAACCCCCGACAGCCCTGCGGAGCGGGCCGGTCTGCAAGCCGGGGACAAGATTCTTTCCACCGACGGCAAGGCCTTCAGCGATTGGGACAGTTGGAGCCAATACCTGCGGAGCCACGGCGGTGAAACGGTACATGTGGAGGTGGAAAGGGACGGCGATCGCCGGTCACTGGAAGTTACCCCGGAAATGGTGACCCTGGACAGCGGTGAACGGGCAGGCCGCATCGGTGTGTTGCCGGTGGTGGAATCCTGGCCGGAAGAGCGGGTGCGCACCTACCACTACGGTGTGGGCGGTGCCCTGGCCAAGGGGCTGCAGGAGACCTGGGAAAAAACCCTGTTCACCCTCAACAGCCTCAAGAAGCTGATCGTGGGCCAGCTTTCAACCCGGAACTTGAGCGGCCCTATCACCATTGCTAAAGTGGCCGGCACTTCGGCGGACGCCGGCTGGCAGTCATTTCTGTCGCTGCTGGCGCTACTTAGTATCAGCCTCGGCGTGCTCAACCTGCTGCCTATCCCGGTGCTCGACGGCGGTCATCTTCTCTACTACGGTATTGAAGCCATCAAGGGGTCGCCCGTCTCCGAGCGGGTGCAGATGATCGGCCTGCAGGTGGGTATGGCGCTGGTGCTGTGTATTATGGGGTTGGCGCTATACAACGATATTTTGCGCTTATAGTGCGGCCGGAAGCCGCCATCATTATTCCCCTCTCCCGCTTGCGGGACAAATCGGCAGGAGAGCCGATTTGAACACCCCGGAGGGGTGCCCGCGAAGCGGGCGAGCGCCAGGGATGGCGCGAGTTAATGGGTGGCCCGAAGGGTCGGGAGAGGGCGTCCGTCAGGACGGCCAAAGACCGCAGTCATTTTCCCCTCTCCCGCAAAGGGGACAAATCGGCAGGGTTCGATTTGAACGCACCGGGAGGGGAGTCCGCGAAGCGGGCGAGCGCCAGGGATGAAGTGTGAGTTAATGGACGGCCCGAAGGGCCGGGAGAGGGCAGCCGCGAGGTGCGTCTCTCATTGGTTGGAATTGCGAATAAAGAACTCGGAAATTAGTAGATGAATCACTTTCTGAAAGCGGCCTCGCTGGGCCTGGCCCTGCCATTGACAGCCATCGCCCAGTCGTTCGTGGTCAACGATATTCGCGTCGAGGGTTTGCAGCGGGTTTCCGCCGGCACCGTGTTCGCGTCGCTGCCGGTCCGGGTGGGAGACCAGATCGAGAGTCTGGATATCCAGACGGCCACCCGCGCGCTCTTCCGCACCGGCTACTTTCAGGATATCCAGATAGGCCGGGAAAACGGCGTGCTGGTGGTGACCGTGCGCGAGCGGCCGGCAATTTCCAAGATTGAAATCACCGGCAACAAGGCCATCAAGACCGAAGACCTGCTCAAGGGGATGGAGGAGAACGGCCTCGCGGAAGGACAGATTTTCAAGCGCGCCACCCTGGAGGGCCTGGCGCAGGAGCTGGAGCGCCAGTATGTGGCCCAGGGCCGCTACGGCGCCAGCGTAAAAACCGAGGTCAAGGAGCTGCCGCGCAACCAGGTGGAGTTGAAGGTCGTGGTGGACGAGGGCTCGGTGGCCGCCATCAAGCACATCAACGTTGTCGGCAACAAGGCCTTTTCCGATGAGGAGCTGGCGGAAATCTTCGAACTGCAGACCACCGGCTGGCTTTCCTGGCTGCGCAGTGACGACAAATACTCCCGGGAAAAACTCACCGGTGACCTGGAGCGCCTGGAGTCCTATTACCTGGACCGGGGTTACCTGGAATTTCGTATCGATTCCACCCAGGTGTCCCTGAGCCCGGACAAGAGCAGTGTCTTTATCACCATCAATATCTCCGAGGGCGATGTCTACAAGGTTAGCGATGTGGAGCTGGCCGGTGATCCGGTGGTGCCGGAAGAGGAGATCCGTCGCCTCCTGCTGGTGCGCGAGGGGCAGACCTTTTCCCAGGTGCTGATGACCACCACCTCCGACTACATCACCAAGCGCCTGGGCAACGAGGGCTACACCTTTGCCGAGGTGAACGGCATCCCGGAACCCAATGAGGAAGACAAGACGGTAAAAATCACCTTCTTTATCGATCCCGGCAAGCGCGCCTATGTTCGCCGTATTGATTTCCGTGGCAACACCCGCACTGCGGACGAAGTACTGCGCCGGGAAATGCGCCAGATAGAATCCGCCTCCGCGTCCTCCGCACGCATCGAGCAGTCCAAGGTGCGCCTGGAGCGGCTGGGTTACTTCAAGGAAGTACAGGTGGAAACCACCGAAGTGCCCGGCACGTCCGACCAGATCGATGTGGAGTACACCGTGGAGGAGCAGCCCTCCGGCACCATCGGTGGCACAGTGGGCTACGCCCAGGGCAGCGGCGTGGTGCTGGGTGCGAATGTGCAGGAAAACAACTGGCTGGGTACCGGCAAGTCCGTGGGTTTTGCGGTGAACACCTCCCGCTATCAGACGGTGCTTAATTTTTCCTACACCGACCCCTATTTCACTCCGGACGGCGTTAGCCGCGGCTTCAATGTGTTCTATCAGGAGCGCGATTATTCCGAGATCAACCTGTCGCGTTATAACACCACAACCTATGGTGCAGGTCTGAGTTTTGGTTATCCGATATCCGAGATTTCCCGGGTGGGCCTGAATTTGGGCCTCAGCCACATGGAGCTCGGTGTCGGCGACACGTCGGTCAAGGAAATCAAGGACAGCCCGGTCCCGGACCCCAGTTTGATCGGGATGATTCTGTCGTCCGATAGAAATGAAATTCAAACCGAACTGGATGAAGCGGCAAAGGCCGGTGAAGCCTTGAAGCTTAGTGAGCCCATCGATCCGGCACTCCTGAATGAGGACCTTGACGGCTTTGTCGACCTGAACGGCGATGAGTTTGACTCTTTTACCGTTACCACCTCCTACGCGCGCTCCACCCTGAACCGGGGCATCCTCGCCACCCGGGGCACGTCGCAGCGGGCCTCTCTGGAAGTGGCGCTGCCCGGTGGCGACCTGGAGTACTACAAGCTGCTCTACACCGCTCAGTATTTCCGCCCCTTGACCAGGGACCTTACCCTGCGCCTGCGCACCAGGCTCGGGTATGCCGATAGTTATGGCGATACCACCGAACTGCCGTTCTTCGAGAATTTCTACGCCGGTGGTTTTGGCTCGGTACGCGGTTTCGAGCGCAATACACTGGGTCCGAGGTCGACACCTTTCCAGCAGTATATTCCTGCTGCATGTGAAGTGGATGCAGAGGGGAATTTTTCAGGCTGTTATATACAAAATGCGCAGACAGGAGAGCTGGCAGTAACCGCCCCCCGCCGTGATCCGGACCCATTTGGTGGCAACATCCTGATCGAAGGCAGTGCGGAAATCATCTTCCCGCTCCCCTTTGTCAAGGACCAGCGCTCCATGCAGTCGGCCTTTTTTATCGATGCGGGTAACGTTTTTGATTCCAGCTGTGGTATTTCGCAGCTCAACTGCTACGATGTGGACCTCGACCATATCAATGTCTCCGCCGGTATCGGCCTGACTTGGATTACCGGCTTCGGCCCGCTGACCTTCAGCGTGGCCAAGGCATTGCAGGAGAACGAGGACGACGAGACAGAAGTCTTCCAGTTCTCACTTGGCAACAGTTTCTAAGGGTAGTGTTGTCAGTCACTATTATAAATACAGCAATACGGAGAATATTCGACGTGCATAAAACAGTAAAAATGATCGCGGCCCTGATCGCTGGTATCGCAATTTCCGGTGCCGCTCTGGCGCAGAGCAAGGTGGCGGTGTTCAATCTGCAGGCGGCCATCATGAGCACTGACATCGCCAAGTCCAAAGTCAATGCGTTGAAGACCAGCTCCGAATACTCCAGCTTGCAAAGCAGTGCGGAATCCATTCGCGCGGAATTGCAGAAGCTGGCTGAAGATGCGCAGAAGGACAGCATGACCTGGTCCGAGGAGCAGAAAGCCGAGCAGCAGCGCAAGATGGAATTCAAGCGCTCCGACTTCGAAACCACAGTGAAGAAGATGCGCGCCATGGAAGCCCAGGTGGGCCAGGAAATCCAGAAGGTCATGGCGCCCAAGGCCAAGAATGCGCTGGAAGCGATTATCAAAGATCAGAAGCTGGATCTGGTTCTGGACGCCAGCTCCGCCTACTACGCCGGCCCTAATACCGACCTCACTGAGGCCGTGGTCAAGCGTATGAACGCCGATAAGTGATCTCCGGCAGTTCCATTTGATGACAGACAAGCCAACGCTGGCCCAGTTGGCGGAACAACTGGGCGCCCGGTTGTGCCTGGCTCCCGGGGCAGATCCCGGACTGGTGCCCTCCGGCCTCAACACCCTGCAGGACGCCAGCGATTCCCAGGTCAGTTTCCTCGCCAGTGCCAGTTACCGGCGTTTCCTCGCCGGCACCCGTGCCTGCGCGGTGCTGCTGACGGAGGAACTGGCGGCGGAGTGCCCGGTCAGCGCACTGGTCGTTGACGATCCCTACTACGCCTTCGCGCGTGCCACTACCCTCTATGACACAGCGCCTCGATCTGCGCCCGGGGTCCACCCGTCCGCCGCGGTACACGCGGATGCCGAGGTGGAGGTTTCCGCCTGCGTGGGGCCGGGAGCGGTGATCGAGGCCGGTGCCCGGATAGGTGCCAACGCGATTGTCGGTGCCAACTGTGTGGTGGGCGAGGGCAGTGAGATCGGCGCCCGGACCCGACTCCACGCCGGGGTGATCATCTACCACGGCTGCTCCATCGGCCGGGACTGTGTCGTTCACAGCCACACAGTGATCGGTGCCGATGGTTTCGGCTTCGCGCCCCACGGAGGGCAGTGGATCAAGATACATCAACTGGGCGGAGTGGAAATCGGCGATGAGGTGGAGGTAGGAGCCTGCACCTGCATAGACCGCGGTGCCCTGGGCAATACCGTGATCGGCCGCGGGGTCAAGATCGACAATCAGGTGCAAATCGCGCACAATGTCCGGATTGGTGACTACTCGGCCATCGCCGCTTGCTCCGCAATAGCGGGCAGTGCCACCATCGGTAACCGCTGCACCCTCGCCGGCGGCACCGGCGTGGTGGGGCATGTGACGGTTGCGGACGGCAGTCATGTTACCGCCAGGACCCTGGTGACCAAGTCCATCGACAGTGCCGGTTCCTATTCCAGCGGTACCCCCTTTTCCGACAGCCGCAGCTGGCGCCGCAATGCAGTGCGCTTTGGGCAGCTGGATGAGATGACCCGACGGTTGAAGGGCCTGGAAAAACGGCTGGAGACGCTCGCCGCCGAGCGGGATCGGCCCGCGGAAAAGGAATGAATTAACCGCAATGCTGTTGGGTTAACTCGACAGTATTGGATTTGGCCGGTGCTTGCCGGTTACTGTTTGGTTTATTGTTCGGGGCGTACTAACGCCCCGAAGTGGTTTCTGGGGACAATATGCATGATGGATGTACGCGAAATTCGCAAATACCTGCCGCACCGCTATCCTTTCCTGCTGGTGGACAGGGTTCTGGAGCTGGAAGAGGGCAAATATATCAAGGGCTACAAGAATATCTCCGTCAATGAGGAAGTATTCAACGGTCACTTTCCCGATGTGCCGATTTTCCCCGGCGTGATGATTGTCGAAGCGCTCGCGCAGGTATCGGGAATCCTCGGTTTCAAAACCCTGGGGCAAAAACCCGAGGACGGCTATCTCTACCTGTTTGGCGGCATCGACAATGTGCGCTTCAAGCGGCAAGTTGTGCCGGGCGACCGGCTGCAGCTGGAGTCCGAAGTGGTTTCCGAGCGCCGCGGGATCTGGAAGTTCGCCTGCAAGGCGAGTGTAGAAGGCGAGCTGGCGGCCTCTGCCAATGTATTGTGCGCGGTCAAGAAAGTTTGATTGTGATCGGTTCGATTCCATTACCTTCCCGTAGGGTTTAAATTGGCGGGACCTTCCAGCTTGCGAGGAGTAGGGCGCAGAATGCAGACGACTATCCACCCCACTGCGATTGTCGACGAGTCGGCAGTTCTGGGCTCCGGGGTGAGCATCGGTCCCTACACGATTGTAGGTCCCCAAGTGGAAATCGGGAACGGCTGCGAGATCGCCTCCCATGTGGTATTGAGTGGCCCCACCACACTCGGCAGCAATAATCGCATCTACCAGTTCGCCACTGTGGGCCAGGATACCCCGGACAAGAAATACAAGGGTGAGAACACCACCCTGGTCATCGGCGACAACAACGTAATTCGCGAGGGCGTCACCATCCACCGGGGCACGGTGCAGGACCGCGGTGAAACCACCATCGGCAACGACAACCTGATTATGGCCTACGCCCACGTGGGTCACGACAGCGTTATCGGCAGCCACACCATCCTGGTCAACAATGTCGCCCTGGCCGGGCATGTGCAGGTGCGGGACTGGGCGATTCTCGGCGGTTTTACTATGGTGCACCAATACTGTTCGATCGGCGAGCACGCCTTTACCGGTATGGGCGCGGCCATCGGCAAGGATGTGCCGGCCTATGTGATGGTGGCCGGCCACCCGGCAGAGGCGAAGACCATCAACGCCGAGGGGCTGCGCCGCCGCGGTTTTAGCCGGGAGGAAATCTCCCTGATCAGCAAGGCCTATAAAATGGTTTACCGCCGCGGTCTCACCCTGCAGGAGGCGCTGGAAGCGCTGATCGAACTGCGTGAGGAGTCGCCGGTCATCCAGCCGTGGATCGATTCCCTCAAATCCTCCAGCCGCGGTATCGTCCGCTGACCGGAAGACTTTAGAATAGACAGCCTGTAGGGGCGGCCTCCTGGGAGCGCCGAGCTCCAGCTCGGCTTGCGGACCGCAGGCCCGCTACCGCGGTTAGCGGCGGATGGCCGCCCCGCCGCTCCTACAAGCACAGGATTGCGTCGAGTGACAACCAACAACAAACCCCTGCGCATTGGTATCGTGGCCGGCGAGGCCTCGGGTGATATTCTCGGAGCCGGCTTGATTGCCGCTTTGCAAAAACGCTTTTCATCGCTGGAAGTGGAGGGTGTCGCCGGCTCACGCATGCAGGCAGCGGGTGCAAAATCCCTGTTTCCCATGGAGCGGTTGTCGGTGATGGGCTTAGTGGAGCCCCTGAAGCGCCTGCCGGAACTGCTGAAAATCCGCCGCACATTGCGCCGGCACTTCCTCGACAATCCCCCGGATCTTTTTATCGGCATCGACTCCCCGGATTTCAATCTGTCGCTGGAGGAGTCGTTAAAAACCGCCGGTATTCCCACAATGCATTATGTCAGCCCCTCGGTATGGGCCTGGCGCCGGGGACGGATCAAAAAAATTGCCCGCGCCGTCGACCAGATGCTCACCCTGCTGCCCTTTGAGGCCAGCTTTTATCGGGAACATCAGGTGCCGGTCACTTTTGTCGGCCATCCCCTGGCGGATGAAATTCCCCTGCAGGTGGATACCGTAGCGGCGCGCCGGGAACTGGGCTTCGAGGAGGAAGGCCAGGTTATTGCACTGCTTCCGGGTAGCCGCGGTGGCGAAGTGCGGCTGCTGGGCCCGCTGTTTTTACAGGCCGCGCGCTGGTGCCATCGGCGCCGGCCTGAATTGAAGTTTGTCCTGCCGGCGGCCAACGAACAGCGGCTGACAGAATTGAGATCGCTGCTGGTGGACTATAGCGATTTGCCGGTGACTCTGTTGGAGGGTAATTCGCAGCGGGCAATGGCGGCGGCGGACGCCGTGCTGATCGCCTCCGGCACCGCTACGCTGGAAACACTGCTGCTGAAAAAACCCATGGTGGTGGCCTATAAAATGGGGGGCGTGTCCTACGCGATTTTTTCCCGTATGCTGCACACCCCGTGGGTCTCCCTGCCGAATTTGCTCGCCCAGCGCGACCTGGTGCCGGAGATTTTGCAGGATGAAGCCACTCCCGAGAGTCTGGGTGCGGCGTTGCTGCAGTTCTTCGATGATCCGGTAATGGCGGATCAACTGGTGCGGGAATTTGATG
>NZ_JBOFOC010000131.1:0-21420 GCF_051659245.1 Microbulbifer sp. | reverse complement strand
AGATGTCATTTTTAGCCTATTTTTACAGGTGGAACGTAAAAATCCTGTTTTATAGGCAAGGCACTAAAGTTATCCTTATAAATCAAATAGTTAAGACGAGGTTCAGGCCAATTTCGAACTCCGAAACTTGAGTTACAAGCACCTGGACCTGGTACATAAGTACAAAAAAATGATCAGGCAGAAGTGTTCACGTTGAAACCGGAATGGGTGTTCAGGATAGGCCGGAATATGCAAGCTCTGGATAATGCATTTTGGTATTCTAGTCCCGAATCGGTGGGTTTCTGGATCAGATGGCGCTCCTGCGCCATACCCTTCGGGCCATGCGCTTTGCACGTGCCCGCTTCGGCATCCATGCCTCGGTTGTCCGGCGTGGACTTCGCTGCTCTAGCTACAATACTGTTGAGTTAGGACTCGGCACCCTTCTGTAGGAGCCTGCTGGCAGGGCCAAGCCGCGCGTATACAAAGCATCGCTTTGTGCGCGACTTGGCGACCCGCCATGGATGGCGGGGCCGGGGCCAGATAGAAAGCATAGGTGTAGTGCCAAGGACGGCGAGCACAGGGCTAGATGCCGGCACCATTCGCCTGCAAGCAGGCTCCTACAAAAATGGTTCAACGCAGCGGCATAAGCTCTGGCTGACAAGTTGCGTTTTTAAAGTCAGTTTGCACTACACACTGGCATCTGGAAACTACCGTCGTGATTACCCTGGAATCCAAAGCTGGCCGACTGCCCCGGTTGCAGGTTGCCGTTCCAGTCGATATTGGTAACGGTCAGGGTCCTGCCATCCGCGGACATATTGAAGTTGCCGTTCCAGCCGTTGGTCAGCTCTACGGCTTCGGGGAATTGCAGGGTTACCTGCCAACTGCCGATGGCTGAGTTACCGCCGTTGGTGACGGTGACATTGCTGAGCACGAAGCCGCTGCTCCATACATCCCCGGTGCCCGATTCGCAGTTCACGCCGCCGTTTCCGGACGGTGTTCCCACGGTGATGGAAACGGTGGCCGGTTCTGAGGTGGCGCCGGCGTTGTCGGTTGCGGTGAAGGTAAAACTGTCGTTGCCGGAAAATCCGCTGTTGGGTGTGTAGAAGCGGTTGGCGCCGCTGCCGCCGAGGTTGCCGTTGGCGGGGCCGTTCTGCACAGTGTAGCCGGTGATACTGCCGTCGCTGTCGCTGCCGCTCAGGGTGATCGACAGTTGCGTTTGGTAGGCGGTGGAGAGGTTCTGGCTATCGGCCACCGGTGGGCAGTTGCCGCCGCAGGCGGAGCCGCCACCGTCCCAGTTGCGGACGATGTCCCGCACGAGTTGGCCGGATGCGGTGAGCTGGTCCTGGCCCCAGCCGCCGGAGACGCTGGCGCCGGGTACCAGTGCGGAGGCGCCCTCCTCTTTATCGTTCAGGGCCCAGTTGGCGTGGCTGAGGTTGTTGTCCTCGAGAAAATTCATCCAGGTCTGGGTCTCGCCATAGTCCACCGCGCCGTCACCGTCGGCGTTGACGGCGCCCCACTCGGTAACGAAAAGCGCGATGCCGTTGTTCAATGCGGTCTGCGCTTTGTCCCGCAGGTATTGCTTGTGGGTGCCGGCGTAGAAGTGCAGCGTGTAGGCGATATTGGCGTAGCCCTGGATCGGGTCCCGGGAGGCCGCGTCCACATCCTGCGACCAGGTGGGCGTGCCGACGATGATCAGGTTGTCCGGGTCGATGGCGCGAATGGCGGAAATCACGGTTTCCGCGTAGGGCTTGATCACGCCGCTCCAGGAGACCTGCAAGGGTTCGTTGTAGATCTCGTAGATTACGTTGTCATGGTGGCCGTAGGTCTGGGCCATTTCCTCGAAAAAGGCCACCGCCTGGGCGGTGTAGTCTTCGGCGTGGTGGGAGTGCCAGTCGATAATGACGTACATATCATTGGCGATGGCGGCATCCACCAGGGCGACCACCCGGCTTTTGTTGCCGTTCGGGTCTTCCAGGTAGCCGCCCTCTTCGTCCACGCCCATGGCCGCGCGCACCAGGGTGGCATTCCAGTCGCTCTTCACCCAGCTTACCGCGTCGGCGTTGTAGAACCGCTCGCCGCCCCAGCCGGTGTTGCTCCAGAAGAAACTGGGGCCGGCGAGGCTGCGTGCCTGGCCGCCTGCGAGTATGCGGTTTCCGTTTACTGTGAGGGGTTCTACTGCAAGGGCGGTGTTGCCGAGTAGTATCAGTAAAAGTGCCGCGGTGGCGGTGAACCACCGGCGGTGAGGGGGATTTTCTTTTGTTTGGTTTTTCATTTTGATTTTCCCGTGTTGGGGATTTTTAACATTAAATGTCATCCCGTAGTTGATTGGAGTTGCGTTGTAGGAGCCTGCTTGCAGGCGAACAGCTGCGGAGCCTCGCCCATTTCGCCTGACAGATTTTTGCTCCTGCAAAATCTGCATTTCCGCTGGGCGGCATTCCGCTGGGCGGCATTCCGCTGGGCGGCATTCCGCCATCCATGGCGGTCACAGCTGGCTCCTACAGGGAGGTTCCGCTTAACTTAGTGCCATCCGATTGAGGGCATCTTCTGCGGTTTGATGGGCACGCTTCGCTTTGCCCATGCTACAAAAATTCCGTACCGCTTATTTAGTTGGCGGAACATGTCGGTAGTGTGAAGTCTCCGCCGTGCTCTCCCTGGAAGCCGAAGGTTACTGTCTGTCCTGTCTGCAAATTGCCGTTCCATTCCAGGTTGGAGACGGTGAGGGTGTGGCCGTCCGGGGACAGGGAGAAGTTGGCGCTCCAGCCGTTGATTGAGCTTACCGGGGAGGCGAAGCTCAGGACCAGCTGCCAGCTCTGTATGGGCGCGCCGCGGTTGGTAATCTCAATATTGCTGAGAACGAAACCATTGCTCCAGATATCGCTGGTGCCCAGTTCACAGTCGAGTTCCGCGGAGACCGGTGTGAACACTTCGATGGTGACGCTGTCGCTTGCGCCCAACGATTCACCGTTGCTGTCCACCGCGACTACGTCCAGCGGGTAGAAACCGTCGAGCAGGGGCGCGGTGAGGTCCAGGCTGTCGCCGCCCATTGCGGTCTGGCTGTTGCCGTCCAGGGTCGCGGTTACGCCGGCGGCGTTTTCCAGGGTGTAAGTGACGGCGATTTCGCTACCAGCTTCCACCCGGCTGTTGTCCGCCGGCGCGGTGATTTCCACTGCGGGCTCCGGTACGACTTCATCGACCACGCGGATGGACAGGGTGTCACTGGCGGAAAGCTCCTGCCCCTGGCCGTCCACGGCCACCAGTTGCAGCTGGTAACTGCCTTCGACCGCCGGCGCGGTGATCGCGGTGCTGCCGCCGCTGGCGGTTTTCAGCAGTGCGCCGTCCAGGTAAACATTGACCGCGGCGGCCTGCGCCAGGGTGTATTGCACGGCGATCTGCGAGCCGGGCAGGAACTGGCTGTCGCTCGCGGGTGCGGTGATGGCCACCGAGGGCAGTTGCCCCTGGTAGTATTCGCTGACGTTGGTGCCCACTTCGGCATTGCCCAGCACCACGCGGTGATCCAGGCCCACAAATTTGCCGCTGCTGTCCTGCCACAGTGCGGGTTTCAGCAGCGCGTATTTGTCTTCGTCCCAGGTGGTCCAGTCGTAGTGCCAGAGGCCGCCAGTATCCCCGGAGTTGGGGTTGAGACACCAGAAGGTGTGGTGCAGACCGTGCTCCACGATCAGGTCGCGGGCGTAGCCCATCCATTTTTCATTCTGGCCGCCGTCCAGGTGGCCGCCCCACTCCCCGAGCAACAGCGGCGATAGGCCCTGCTCGTGCAGGTAGAACCAGTTGTCCCGCCAGGCGTCCTCTATCAGCGATTCGTAGGTGAAGTCCGGCTCGAACCAGGGCTGCTGATAGACGGAAGGGCCGTAGATATGCGGGGAGTAAACCAGCTGGTCCTGGTTGGCTCCCAGGTCGATGGGGTGATCGGCCGCGCCGCGCAGGTTTCCGCCCCACCAGTAGTTGTGGTAGTCCGGGCCGGCGCCGCCGCCCCAACTGACACCGTCTTTGGGATAGGACTCTATCCCCTCGCAGAGCACCAGCAGGTTGGGGTTGATCGCCAGTACGCGTTTGGAGGCGGTTTCGCAGGCGTGCTTCCAATTGTTGACGTCGGTGGAGCTGTCCCACTTGGCGTAGGGGTTATCCGCCCAGGGTTTGCCGTGGGGCTCGTTTTCGATATCGAAGGCGATAACGGTGTCGTCGTTCTTGTAGCGGTCCGCCATCCACTCCCAGGTCTGGTAAAAGGTTTCGCTGTCCAGGCTGCCCTCGTACCACATGGGGTAGAAATGGCCGGCGTTGTCCGCCTCGGCGCTGTGCACGTCCACGAGGATTTTCACCCCGTATTTTTTCGCCAGGGCTACGGCCTCGTCGAAAATTTCCAGGGAGGTCATGCCCTCCAGTTCGGGGTTTACATGGGCGTTGATGTTGGGCACCGCCGCCATGCCGTTCTGCCACTCCCAGATCAGCTCGGTGGAAATCGGCACGCGCAGCAGGTTGATGCCCCGCTCCGCCAGGTCGCGCATGCGCCCTTCCAGGTTGGCGGCCCAGAGGCCGTGGAAAACCCGCTCGCCGGCGTTGAAGCCGAACCAGTTGGCGCCGGTGAGCCACACCGGATTGCCCTGCATATCCAGGATTTGATTGCCCTCCACATGCAGCCAGTCGTCGTCGGGGAGGGGCTCCGCCGCCCGGGCCTGGGCAGCAGCGAACAGGGCGGCCGAGGCCGCCAGGGTAAATAGAAGTTTCATGATCGGTTCCGTCGATTATTGGGGAAACGGCGGGCGGCGGTTGCCGCCCGCGTTTTCAGATCAGTTGGCCGTACACACCGGCGCCTGGAAGTTCCCGCCGTGGCTGCCCTGGAAGCCGAAGCTGGTGCTGTCGCCCGGCTGCAGGTTGCCGTTCCACTCGGCGTTGGAGACGGTGAGAACCAGGCCGTCCGGGGAGAGGTCAAAATTGCCGCTCCAGCCGTTGGCCAGTTCGATCGGCTCGGCAAAGGTAAGGGTTATCTCCCAGCCCTGGACTGCGGTGTCGCCCTCATTGGCCACGGTGACGCTGTTGAGTACGAAGCCGCTGTTCCATACGTCGGCGCTACCGGGGGTGCAGCTCACCGCGCCGGCCACCGGCTCGTAGATTTCCACGGTGACGCTGTCGCTCGCGGTCAGTTCCTCCCCGCCTTCGGTGGCGACGATTTGCAGCTGGTACAGACCGGTTGCCGCGGGCGCCGGCACTACCAGTGTTCCGGAGCCGCTTCCGCTACCCACAAGCGCGCCGTCCAGGTACAGGTTGACGCCCTCGGCGTTCTGCAGGTTGTACTGCACCGGGATGTCCGCACCCAGTGCAAAGCGCGCGCCCTCCGCCGGGCTGGAAATATTGACTGCGGGAATTTCCGGCGCTTCCACGTTGACGGAGACAGTGGCGGCCGAAGACGTCGCACCCTGGTCGTCGGTGACGGTGAAGGTGAAGCTGTCGGTGCCGAAGAAACCCGCCGCCGGGGTGTACAGGCGGCTGGCACCGCTGCCTTCGAGGGTGCCGTTGGCGGGGCCGCTGGCCACTGTGTAATCCGCAAGGGTACCGTCGCTGTCGCTGCCACTCAGGGTGATGGACAGGGAGGTTTCGTAGGGCGTGGAAAGGTTCTGGCTGTGGGCGCTGGGCGCGCAATTGACGCCGGTATCGCCACCGCAGCCGCCGCCGGGTTCCTGGCCCCAGACCAGTTCGCCGTTGTCGTAGAGGGCGATCTGCGGCGCCTGGACGTGGCTGCTGCCGTAGCCGTCCCAGGAGGGATCGTTGTCCGGATTCCAGGGCGCGCCCTCGGGCACGGCGATGCGGTACTGGGTTTCCTTTTTCGACGCGGACTGGCCGCCGGGATAGATGTCCACACCGGCGAAGGACACTTCCACATAGTAGAGGTTGTCGGAGGGCTCACCCCAGGGGTGCGGGCCGGTGTAATCGGTACCCTGACTGTAAGCGCTGCTGAGGATCAGGTCTTCGGGGCCGTAGCCGGCGTCCACCAGTTCGGAAATATCGATCCAGTAGCGCAGGCTCAGGTTGTCGGTAAGACGTGCCGGCCAGGCGGTGTGGTTGTGCACGTAGGAACTGATCTCCGTGTGGCGCGGGCCGCTGGAATTGAGCTTGGCATCCACGAACAATTCCAGGTCGCGCTCTTCCGGCGCCGGGAACTGGACCTCGGGTATGGGATTGCCGCCGAAGTCCAGCCACAGCCGCGCCAGCGCGGAGGTGAAGCCGGAGTTGTAGTCGGTGGCCACCTCGTTGAGCACAAAGTCGCCGCGGTCGTTGACGAAATTGTCGCTGGTGTCCGGCCCGCCCACCAAGGCGCCCACCAGGGTGTGGCGGTTGTCCACCGGGTCCTGCAGGCTGTCGTTCCAGGAACCGTGAGCGGTGCGGTGGTGCGGTGATGTCGGGTAGACGCTGCCGTAGCCGATCTGGTAACTCATATTCATCGGGTTTTCCCCCAACAAATATTCCATCTGGCTCACCGCAAAATCGTAATAGGTCTGCGCGCGGCCGTTGCCCGGGTCCGCGGATTGCAGGTAGTCGGAGTACACCAGGGCGATAAACGCAGTGTTGGCGGAGTATCGCGCGGCGCCCCACTGGTCCAGGTGGGCGAGGCCGCCGGGAGTATAGGTCACCCGCTGGCCGTCGTAGCCGGTGGTCCAGAAGTCCAGCCAGCGCTCGGCGTCGGCGCGGTACTCGGCGTTACCGGTGAGCTGGGCCATCAACACGTAGCTGCCGTAGCTCTTGTCGTCCCAGGCGTGGGTCCATTTGAAGGACCTGATGGACTGCTGGGGCTCGGTAGACAGGTTGTCGTAGTAGCTCACCGCCTTGTCCAGGTAGGCCTGGTCGCCGGTGGCGCGGTAGAGCCAGGCGGCGCCCCACACCAGTTCGTCGTTGTAGCCGCTGTGGGATTTGTAGTAGGTGCCGGCGTCGGTGATGCAGTCGTTGTATACGCCGCGGAAGTTGTCGGCGAAGCTGTAGAGCTGTTCCGCGTGGCTCAGCAGGTTCGCCGCGTAGGCGGCATCGGTGGACTCGAACACCATGGCGATGGCGGCGAGCGCCGCGGCGGTTTCCCCGGCCAGGTCGGAGCCCGGGCAGCTGGCGTCGATCTTGTAGGAGGGCCGCGCCATGGGCATGACTTCCGCGGCGCCCCACCAGGCGTGGTCCTGTCCGCCGTTGCCCACCTGCCCCCAGAGTTCATTGGGCGCGGTGTGCGCCTTGACGAAATAGTCGGCCACGAAGCGCAGGTTGTTCTGAATATGCTGCAGTTGGCCGGTCTGCGCATAGGCATCGCGGTTCTCCACCACGCCCCAGGCCAGCAGGGTGGCGCTGGCGGCCATTGGGAAACCGAACTTCACATGGTCGCCGGCATCGTACCAGCCGCCCAGCAGGTCCACATTGTTGTCGGCACCGTCTGTCATACCGGAATCGTCGCGCCACTCGTTGCGATTCCAGGAGGGGATGGGGCCCGACTGCTGCGCCTCATAAAAGTAAATGGATTTTTGCAGCGCTTCGCCGTAGTTGGCGGCAAGGGAATTTCCCGCCACCGTCACTCCGGCAACCAGTGCGCACAGCGGTTGACAGGCTCTCATCAATCGTTTCATACAAACCTCACTCTTCATGGTTGGGGAAGCCCTGAACAATCTGAGCCGTCGTTGCGGCTGCAACCAGACGATCAAACCGCGGACCGTCACACGCGGGGACGCACTCTCAGACCTTCTTCCCTGTTGTTTTATTTTTTTGATTACCGCACTTTCAATCTAACGACAGCAACCTATACATTCGTCTGAATAAGTGAAGCGTCACAATTTATTCGCGCTGACCAGGTTCAACTTTGTGAAATACCACAAGGTTGAACCGCTGGATGAATGAGCTGTAGGGTGGATACAAATCGGCAGGATTGCCGATTTCCGGGAAAGCCGTGAAATCATTCCCGACCCGAATGGCACTAAGTTAAGGCCTGGGGCGGGCCTGCTACCGGGGGTTCTTGCGGGACACGGGCTAGGCGCCCCCCCGTAAATACGTCCCTGTAGGCTTGTCTGCGAGGTCCCTCTCGCAGACAGTCCCGCAAAAAGCCCCCGGCATCAGGCCCTTCGCATCAGGATTATCGCTTGACTTAGCGCCATTCATTCCCGGCCCCCTTTGTAGAAGCGGCCGGACCGCTCCTACAACAAAGGTCTGGGCGTCGCTACAGCAGCCCGGGGAAAAACCGGTAGCGCACCTGCCGGCAGTAGTCGACGTAGTCCGGGTCGGCGCTCAGGTGGCGCTCCTCGGTAATCGCCCGCCAGTAGTAGATCCAGGTCATCAGCAGCAGGCCGAGGGTCTGCGCCAGGGCCAGTTTCCAGCCGGCGTGGAAGGCACTGTAGACAATTGCCGGGAACATCACACACCACCAGGCGAAGTTTTTTGCTCCGTAGGCGGGGTGACGTACCAGGGAGTAGAGGCCGGTGCGGATAATGCCGCGGTTGGTAAGGTTGGAGAAACGCACCCCGAAGTGCAGGGTTGCGGCCATGTATATCAGATAACTGGCCAGCATCATGGAAGTGAACAGGGTCACGAACCAGGGGTTACCCAGGCGCAGCACTTCCCGTTCCCCCGGCGCGGCGTAGTAGAGGCCCAGGTACATCTGGAACGGGGGGTAACACAACAGGCACACCACCCAGCCCAGCATCGTGGGCTCGGCGGAGCGGGTCTGGTTATCCACCCAGCGGCTGGAAACCATGTAGCCGCACCAGGCCAGGGCCACGTCGATGGAAAATACCAGGGCCACGGAAATATTGAAAAAATCCAGGTTGAACTGGCGGTGGCTGTAGCGGTTTTCCGCGATGGCCGCGGGCAGGCCGTCGAACATATAGCCGACGTTGCTGACCAGATGGGGAAACTGGTCCGCGAAAAACACCGTCATCAGCGGCGCGAAGAAGAGTTTTACCAGCAGAGCGCGCAGGTTTTTACGGTCGTACTCGTCGAACACCGGCCGGCGAAATGTGAACAGCGAGACCATCTTCAGGCAGCTGTTTGCCAGGTCCATCCTGTCCGCCTCCGGCGAGTGCTTGAGGGCGCGAGTCAGCAGCACATAGGGCAGGCCGCCCCAGAGCCAGGCAGCCCAGGCCAGGTCCAGCAGGCGGAACCAGGGCTTGTAGTAGGCGTTGCCGCGGGCAAAGCCGTACTCGCCGGCGGTGCGGAAAAAGAAAATCACCAGCGCCAGGAGGCCCAGGTAGACCAGGTAGTGCACCAGGGCCTCCATGGCGAAGCGCATCCAGTGACCGCGGGCCAGGGTCGGGTGCAGCTGGAAGAAATCCCGCCCCTGCCAGAGCCTTAGCCGGGGCAGTTCCACCACCAGCATCGCGCAGCTGCTGATGATCAGCGCGGCGAGAATGCTGTCCAGGCGGTTGTCGGTGATCTGGAAACCGGCGATGGTGAGGCCGCTGTTCAGCAGGCCGCCGGTATTGTAGGCCGCCGCGCAGATAAGCACCGCCATGGCGCCGACGGCACCGGCGACCCAGGCGCGGTCGGTGATCCAGCTCTCTGCCCTGTCTGTGGCGGCCAGTGCCGCCGCGTTGGCTACCCCGCTGGACAAGGGTCATCCCCCGTAGCGGTGCTGAATAATGGAAGTCTGCTCTGCATCGGAAGATTTCCTCTTGTGATCGTTTCGTTGCGGATGCCCACCGCCCTCTCCCCCGGGCCCCAGTGATGCGCACCATCCCCTGGCGCGCACCTTTCGGGCGCCTCCGGCGTCCAAATTTGAACTCCCTCAAATTTGTCCCGCAAGCGGGAGGGGGGAGCGACTCTTTCTGGTTCCGGGGTACTGGGCGCACCGCTCCGGCTTTGCCTATCCTACCAGGAATACCGCGCTGTAGGAGCCTGCTTGCGGGCGAAAAGATCAGTGCTTCGTAGCAGTTCGCCTGTTACCAGGCTCCTTGGCAGGTGACCGCCGCCCTCTCCCCCGGCCCTCTCCCCCGGCCCTCTCCCCCGGCCCTCTCCCCCGGCCCCTCTCCCGCAAGCGGGAGAGGGGAGCTACTCTTTCTGGTTCCGGGGTAAACGCACAGTTCCCCGGTTAGTTACAGACATTAAAGTTACCCCCCTGAACGTTCACGTCAATCCAGTTGACACTCTCAGCACAGGGCTGCTCGCGGACATTGGTATTGAAGACGTCGAGATTGGCGATGGTGATGTCGCTGTTGTTGGGGAACTCGGAGCGCGCCGCCAGTCGCAGTTCGCCGCCGCCATTGATCACGCCGCCGTCCACGGTGACGTTGTGGCAGTTCTCGATCAGGATCGAGTTGTTGCCGTTGTCGGCGAAGTCGATGTTGTTCACCACCGCGCCGCCGGAGTTGGAAACGCAGAAGAAGCCCCGCCCGCCGCGGCGGGATATGACGCGGTCGACGAAGATATTGGTGGGGTAGCCGCCGTTGATGCGGCCATTCTCGTTGGCAAAGCGCAGGGTCGCGTAGCCGGTTCCGGTGCCGGTGTCCTCGCCGTCCACCAGGCCGATCACGGCGTTGCGGGTGTTGTTCAGCAGCAGGCCCGAGTAGCCGGTATTGCGCGCGATGATGGTGCCGATTTCCAGCCCGTCGACATTCCAGGTTTCCACCCCGTGATTGCCGGTGCCGGAGACGTAAACGTAATCCATGCGCACATTGGTGCTGCCCGGCCGGTCGCGGTCAAAGCGGATGCCCAGACCGCCGTCCAGGCGCAGGTCGATCTGCCCCAGGTGCAGGCCGTGGGCATCGGCGAACTGCATACCGAAGTAGGGGCTGCCGGTCATCTTCAGGAAAGGCACCGAGACGTTCTCCACCCCGATCGCCCGTATGGCACCCCTGCCCGCGGCATTGCCCACATTCATGGTGCCGCACACTTCCAGCGCCGTGTGGCTGGGCAGGACTATGGAGTTGGCGCCGATGGAGCCATCGGCGAATACCGTCACCCGCTCCTGGGAATTGCGTCCGGATGACAGGCTGGATATGGCGGTATTGATCGCATTGAAATAGTTGCCGCCGACGCTGTTGCCATTGACCTGGTAATTGCCGGGGCCGCCGGTCACCGTGGCCTGGGGCGTGCCTCCGCCGCAGTCGCCGGAGGGGGGATCGCCGTCGACGGGAACCAGTTGCCACTGCTGCACCGCTGCGTCGGTAGGCGTGAACTGGGAGATGCGGGTACCGGCCTCGGTGGACCAGTCCCAGTTGTCCAGCGCCTTGCCGCTGAAGTTGTTCACCAGCCGGTAATAGCCGCCACCCATATCGTCGAGCCGGAACTGCTGGTTGGTGCCGTTCAGGTCCTCCCACTGGGCTATGTCTGCGCCGTCCGCGTCGTTCCACTCGTACACGTCCAGGACCATGCCGGAGTGGCGGGCGGCCAGGCGGTAGTGGCCGTTGCCGGAATCGAGGAAGCGGAACTGCTGGCTGGGCGCCTCGTTGGGATTCCACTGGACCAGCCGCGCTCCGGCCTCCGTGGATCCTCCCTCGATACCCATGGCCATACCGGAGTGGCGGTTGACCAGCATATACCAGGTGTCGGGATTGACCTGGGCGAGGGCGTTGGCCGCGAGCCAGAAGGCGGCGGTTGCGGTGAGCAGAATCCTGATAAATCTGTTCATGGAAGTTCTCCCTGTTTTGTCGGGATATTGTTGTGGGAGCCTGCTTGCAGGCTCCCACAGCCGATGTGTTTTTCCTTCACTCAGGGTGTGTGGATATCCGGCCAGGGATAGTCCGTCACCTCGCTGCCGACGTAAAAACTCGGGTGCGGCGGCTGGTTATAGCCGGTGTTCTGCCAGGCGATGGCCACCCGGTACTGCGGGTCGTGCATCAGGGTGGGAATGCGCAACTCTGTCACGTGGGGAGTGGCGTAGATGCGCAGCGCCGAGCTGTCCGAGGTGCGCCACACCACTTCCTCTCGCCAGTCACCGAAAATATCCGCGGAGAGCGCCGGGGTGGACTTGCTGCCGTTGTTGGAGCTGACCCCGGAGCCGGTGAGCAGACGCTGCGAGGGGTCGTACTTGTTGATATACGTACTGTTCAACAGTTCGCGCTCGCCGTCGCCGTCCCACCAGATGAGGAAATTGATCGAGCCGGGTTTGCTGCCCACGCTGTTGCCGTTGGCGTCGAGCAGTCCGCTGACACGGGCCGACCAGAATTCCCCGCCGGCGTTGCCGGCCCAGATATTGCCGGCCACGCCGCGGCCGTTGTCGCCGCCGGGGGCGGTCTGGAAGATGATCGAACCGTTGGTGCCATCGACCAGCCGCGACGAAGGCTGGTTGCTGTGCTCCCCGGGCATAAAGACTTCCAGGCCGGGGCGATTGGGCAAGAAGTCGCTTACGTGCAGGGCGTCGCCGTGGTACAGGCGGGTGTTCCACAGCGGCTGTCCGTCAGAGCCTATGGCCATGGCGCCGAAAACGACGTCCTGGCGGCCATCGCCGTCCAGGTCGGCGATGGAGAGGCTGTGGGCACCCTGCCCCTCGTACTGGCTGCCCGCCTGGTTGGAATCAAAAATCCAGCGGGTGGAAAGGTTCTGGCCATCGAAATCCACCGCCCAGATCACCGTGCGGGTGTAGTAGCCGCGGGAGAAGATCATGCTCGGGTTGCGGCCGTCGAGATAGGCGGTGCCCGCCAGGAAGCGGTCCACGCGGTTGCCGTAGTTGTCGCCCCAGTTGCTCACATTGCCGCGCGGCGGCTGGTAGTCGACGGTGTCGATGGCGGCGCCGGTGCGGCCGTTGAAGACGGTGAGGAATTCCGGGCCGGAGAGAATCCTGCCAGCGGAATTCCGGTAGTCCGCACCGGCGTTGCCGATGACGCTGCCGGTTCCATCGACGGTGCCGTCGGCGGTTTTTACGGCGATCTCCGCGGTGCCGTCACCGTCGTAATCATAGACCTGGAACTGGGTATAGTGGGCGCCGGCGCGGATATTGCGACCCAGGTCGATGCGCCACAGGCGCTGGCCGTCCAGCCGGTAGGCATCCAGGTAGACGTTGCCGGTATAGCCATCGTGGGCGTTGTCGTGGGCGTTGCTGGGGTCCCACTTGACGATGAATTCGTAGCGGCCGTCGCCGGTGAGGTCGGCCACGCTGGCGTCGTTGGCGGAATAGCTGTAGGCCTCGCCGCTCGGCGTGGTGCCGCCGGCGGGGCGCTGCAGCGGGATATCAAAGTAGCCGCTGCCGTTGAATACCGCTTCCGCGGAAGCCGCCGCGCCCTCGCTGCCGCCGGTGACCGCGCGCACCGTGTACTGCGCATTCGCCGGGCCGCCGCCGTCCAGGTAATTGCTGGCGCCAGTGAGCGGCGAGCCGTTGAGCTTCTGGCCGTCGCGGTACACGTTGAAGGCCACGGCCGGATCGTCCGTACCCAGCAGGCGCCAGCTCACCAGGTTGCCGCCGCCGCTGGGCACCACGGTGACGCCGCGGCCGAGGGCCTCCATGCGATAAGTGCCATCACCGCCACCGGAGCCGTCACAGGCGGCGGCTTGGGGGGCGCTGCCGGTCACCGCAAGGGAGTCGATATTGGCCAGGCCGTCGGCGCCGGTGGCCGACAGCTCTATCCGGTTCTCGCCCTCGTCCAGGAAAATGCTGGCGCTCGCCGTGGCCCAGCTGTCCCAGGCCCCGCTGGAGGGAAAGTCCACCGCGGCGACGGTGCCGCCATTGATCCGCACGTCCCCCGGCCGGCTGTCCGCGCCGTTGGCATAACGCCACTCCAGCAGGTATTCGCCGCCGGGCACGTCGAGACTCCAGCGGATGCCGCTGCCGCTGACGTTTGATGTGTTGGCGAAACCGCTGCCGGTATAGCCGGCGTGGTTGCTGTCGATGGTGCCGTCGACGCCGCAGAAGCCCGCCGCGTTTTCCTGCAGGGTGACGGTGCTGCCGCCGCCGGAGGAGCTCGAACTACTGCTGGAGCTGCTGCTGGAGGAACTACTGCTGGAGGAGCTGCTGCTGGACGAGCTGCTCGACGAGCTGCTGCTCGACGAACCGCCGCCATTGCAGGCGACGCCGTTCAGGGTGAAGGCCGACGGCTGGAAGGCGGGCGGCGAGGCATCGCTGAGTTGGATGCCGAAACGGTTGGTGGCCCCGGGGGCTATGGTGCCGTTCCAATGGTTGGCCGGGTTGGACGCGGCGATGCGCGTGCCGCTCTGGTTGATATCGGCGTTCCAGCCGCCGCTGTGAGTTTCCCCCGCGCCTATGTCCCACTCCAGGGACCAACCGGCGATGGGTTCGCTGCCGCTGTTGGTAATGCCCACGTTCACCTGGTAGGCGCCGTTCCAGTCGTTGATGGGGTAGTCCACTTCGCAGGATACCTGCGCCTGCGCCGACAGCGCCCAGCCGCAGGCCAGCGGCAGGGTCCAGGCACGGATGAAAGAATTATTTTTTTTCATTTCCGTTCTCTCTCTTATTTTTTTAGGGGGGCATCCCGATAAATTGCGATCGCAGTTCGCCTCCCGGTTTTATCTTCTTAACTTCGAGCCTGCGTAGGATGGGCACAAATCGACAGCCGAAGGCGACCGCGAAGCGGGCGAGCACCATAGATGGTGCGAGTCAAAGGAGCGTAACAACGTGCCCGTCTTTTAGACCGATTCGATGGGCACGTCGCCGCGCTCTTTTGCCCACCCTACACACTAAACATCGTCATTCCGGCAACTCACAAGAGTGGCGAGCAGTGCGCTACTGCACACTGCACTCCGGAATACCTACATCGCCGGGTGAGCCCTGCATGCCGAAGCTGACACTCTGGCCCGGTTGCAGCGCGCCGTTGTAGGACGCGTTACCGACGGTCAGCTGGCTGCCGCTGCTGGCAGACAGCTGCGCGCTCCAGGCGTTGCTGATGCTCACTTCGTGGGGAAAACTCAACTGCACAGTCCAGCCGCTGACCGGCTGGCTACCGGTATTGGTCACCGTGTAGTTGTTGAGCACGAAGCCCGCGCCCCAATCGTTCAAACCGCCCGCGGTGCACGTCAGTCCGCCGTTTCCGCCGCTGGAAGAAGAGGAGCTGGAAGAGGACGAGTTGGAAGAAGAACTGGAGCTGCTGCTGGAGCTGGACGAATTGCTGCTCGAGGAGCTGCTGGACGAACCCCCGCAGCCGGGAAACACGGTGGCGCACTGGGCGGTCTGCCCGATGCCGTTCTCACCGTTGATCAGCCGCTCGCCCCAGCCGGAGAGATTGTTGGGGTCCCAGTTCAGGGCCATATCCAGGTAGGGCTCGGTGTTGCCGGACCAGGACCAGCCCAGGTAGCCGATACCGCGGGCCTCGGCCTGGGCCAGGATCGCGTCTTCATCCACCGGCTGGCCCTGGTGTTCGTGGCCGAACTCGCCCACTACCAGCGGCAGGTTCATGTCCTGAAAGGCCTGCATATAGTTGGCCACGCTGCGGTTGTCCGGGTACACCTGATACATATGCACCGAGAACAACAGGTTGCCCAAGGGATCGGCGGCGGCTATCTGCGGGGCGTTGTCGCGCATGTAGCCTTCCCAGTCCTGCCCCCAGCTTGAGGCGTCCACCACGATGGTGTGGGTTAGGCCGGCGTCGCGCAGGGTCTGGATGGCGGCGGTAGTGCCGTCCACGTAGTTGCTCTCGCCCACACCGTTGCCGAAGGGCTCGTTGGCGATATCGATCAGTACATAGTCCTCTTCGCCGGTGATTGCGTCGAGGATATCCGGGCTGGTCCAGTATTCCGCGGCGGAGGAGATATGCACCGCCGCACTGTCCTCGCCCCAACCGGTGGCATCATGTACTTCCAGCATGCAGATAAGCGCCAGGGATTTACACCGGGCGATCACATCGGCCACATCGGCGCCGTCGTTGCGCGCCCAGCGGCCGCCGTTGGCCAGCACTATGCGCACTGTGTTGGCGCCGGTGGCGGCGATATCGGCGAGTGCCTGGGGCGTGCGGCTGTTGTACCAAGTGTGGGCGTGGTTGACGCCTCGCATGATGAAGGGATTGCCGTTGGCGTCGAGCAGTTGGCCGTTATTGATGGAAAAACCGGCCCAGCTGTTTAGCGAAGCCAGCATCATTCCCGCTGTCGACAGGCCTCGTATAAGTTTTTTCATGTTGCTTTCTCTCTTTCCGGGAATCTTCATTACCGGATTGATCGTCTCCTGTATGTAGGAGCGGCGGGGCGGCCATCCGCCACGCCGCTCCTACAGGGAGTGTTTTTCTTATCTGTTTTTATTAATCCAGGGGCGGATAGGCATTCTCCAACAGTAACTGGAAGGCCTCGGGGAACCAGCGCCCGGCGTGCGGTGCATTGGGCAGCGCACCGGTCAGTGTGTGGCCGTTGAGTTCAGTCCCCCCGAAGGTCGGGTCGCACATGGGATCGTGCTGCTTGTTGGGATCGTTGGGGTCCTGTTCGAAGTTGGGGTCCGAGATACCGTCAGACTCACCCTGCGGCTTGACCCATACGTAGGCGTCGACCCCAGGGCGCGGATTGGCCTGCGGGCGGAAGCCCACACCACCGGGCTGGTTGCACCAGTTGCCGCGGTGCAGGCGTCGATCGATGCGCGACTCGCTGACGTAGGTGTTGAGGTCGTTGCTGGTAGAGGTTCCGGTGGGTCTGTCCGGGCCGCCCCAGCCGTTGCGGCCGGTATCGATCAGCATGCCGATGGTGGTGGGCGCGCCCCGGTTGATCATCGCCTGGCGCCAGTCCTGCACGAAGTCCAGTTCTTCCAGATAGTCGTTCCACTCGTAGAAGCTCGCGGCACGCACCGGCTGACCGCCGACGTTCAGCGAGGGGTCCGGCAGGTAGGGCTCCTCCACCGGGGTGTAGTTGGCGGAGTTGCTGACGAAGCCGGCGACGCTGTCCCAGCCCGCATCGGAGCTCTCAACGACTTCGCCGATCAGGTTGACCGCGGGACCGAAGTTGCTGCTCCAGCCCAGCCAACCGGAGTGGGCGATATCCACGTAGGAGTAGACATTCTCCAGTGGCGAGAGCCGGTTCAGCGCGTAGCGGATGCCGTCGCGATAGCCGCCCGGGCCGTTGGCTTCCTGGCACTCGGGAATATCCAGGTTAGTCACCAGGTTGGGCAGAGAATCCACTTCGATAATAGCCACGATATTGAGAGCGCTGTAGGCCGGGTCGGAGAGGATATCCACGATGGGATTGATATATTCGTTCTGGTAGCGCTCGAAGCCGTTCTCGGAAATCAGCAGTTCTCCGTTGGAGGCCAGCGCCGCGCAGTCGCGGTTGGGCAGGTCGTAGACCACGAACATAAACAGGTCGTCGCCGTTGGCCACCGCGGTATCCAGGTGGCCGCGCAGGCCCATCCCGTCGGTGATGGCACCGATGCGGTCCATCCACACCGCGGAACTGACATTGGCGATGGCACTGCCGCCGGGTTCCGCCGCCGCTTTCGCGGCCCACTCCGGATTTACGTACCAGCTGCTGGAAGCGGCAAAGGGGTTATCCAGCCGGCCACCGGAACTGCTGCTGGAGGAACTGCTCGACGAGCTGGAGCTGGAACTGCTGCTCGAGGAGGAGCTGGAAGAGCTGCTGCTGGATGAACTCGAGGAGCTGGAACTCGACGAACTGGAGGAGCTGGAGCTCGAGGAGGAACCGCCCTCCCCATTCACGCTCACCGCTGCTGGCGACACATTCCCGGGCGTGCCGAGAAAACCGATATTCACCTGGCCGCCCGGCGGAATGGCATCGTTGTAGCCAGCGGACTCGACCGTATAGTGGTCGCCCACATGGGACTGGATGACACCGCCCCACAGGTTGTTGATATCCACCGCCATGTCGAACTCCACAGACCAGTTCGACAAAGTGCCGGTGCCGTCATTGACCACGACAATTTCAGCCTGGAAGCCTGCGCCCCAGTCGTTGACGATATTCATGGTGGCCTGGGCAGCGAACGCCGAGGGCACCGTGAAACATAAGCATAAAATCAGTAAATTCGTTTTTAGTAATCGAAACATTCTATTTCTCCTATGATTGCTTCTTTGAAATGCATTTCCTGACCCCTCTCCCCCGGCCCCTCGCCTCCTTTGGGGGTAGAGTTGGGGAGAGAGAGGACATTTACTGCGCCGTACAACTGGGCGTACCGACACCACCGGGGCCACCCTGCATGCCGAACACCGCGCTCTGCCCCGGCTGTAAAACACCGTTGTAGCTCACGTTGCTGCCAGTGAGGTGGGTACCACTCTGGCCCGCCAGTACCAGGCCCCAGGCATTGGTGGACGTCACCATCCGGTCGAAACCGATCCGCACCGTCCAACCGTTGATCGGACTGCTGCCCTCATTGGTGACCGTGTAGTTGTTCAGCACAAACCCGGAACCCCAGTCGTCCACGGTTCCGGGCGTACAGCTGATAGCGGCACCACCGCTGGAACTCGAGGAAGAAGAACTGGAAGAGGAACTTGAGGATGAACTGGAACTACTCGAGGACGAGCTTGAAGAGCTGCTGGAACCCATGCCGAAGTATTCCCTCAGCCACTGCATCGCCGGGCGTTCGCTGCCGTTGTTTGCCACCAGCCAGGCGTCCGACTGCCAGGTGATCCCCTCCAGGTAACCCCACAGGGTGACGCCGGCCACGCCGGGATGCTCCCAGAACACTGGGAATTTCTCCTGGTACTGCTGCAGCTGTGCCTGGTCGTCCGCATTGTTGATATCCAGCTCGGACACATAGATCGGCAACCCGGTGGCCGCCAGCCGATCCAGGTTCTGGCGAATCAGGTCCGCCGACGCCGGCACCACGTTGAAAGTGTGTGCCTGCACGCCGATGCCGTCGATCAGGCCTCGGGACTGCAGCAGCTGGATAATTTCAAGGTATTCACCGGTGAGATTGCCGTCGTTGACAATGCCGTACTCGTTGATCAGCAGCTGGCCGCTGACATTCTGGCGGGCCAGTTCAAACGCGGTTATCACCCAATCCCAGCCGGTCTCGCCGCTGCCGCCCAGGGCTTCGGCATAGGAGGGCGGATCATTCAGCGGTTCGTTGACTACGTCCCACAGATCCGTCTGCGGATAGCGCGCCCCCGCCGCCCGTATCCACTCGGTGACCTCCGCCAGCTGCTCCTGCTGGGTCAGGCCGCCGATCCATCCGGGCTCCTGGTTACCCCACACCAGCGTGTGCTGCTTGAATGGAATACCGGTATCCAGCGCGTACCGGTAGGCCGCGTCCAGGCCGCTCCAGTTCATGTTGTCGCGGCTGGACTCCACCGAGCCCCACTTGCCGGCGTTCTCCGGCGTCACCTGATTCCAATAAGTACCGAAGGAGGACGGCACGCTGTTCTGGGATATATTGCCGAGAAACTTGCCCTGTCCTTCCGCCAGTTGCGCCGTTGCCACGGACGCCGGCAACACGAAGGCAAAAGGCAGGAGTGTTTCCATGATTTTGTTTTTTTTCATATAACCGCCTGTCTATTGGCCAAAATTTTCCCCGGAATCAATCCGCGGCGTTTCAGGTGGTGCGATGGTGCGATAATTATTTATGGTTTACTTGTGTTCATTATTGCCGCCCCCCTGCACACCGAAGGCAACAAGAGCCTTTATCGACTACGATCCCGTGCGCGCGGCGCACCCTACGGCACTGTCATTTTTTCCTGTCAAAGGGCGTAGGTTCGGCTACTCTTTAAACCGTCCACCTCCAGCTCTAGCTGCAGGACATTCTCCGCCGGGAAATACTCCACTCCGATCACCCGCTCCAGGTTCCGGTCCAAAACCCGGTATTCACTGCCATCCGGCCGGCTCACCGCCACATCCACTCCGTCGCGATACGACAGCAGGCCGTCGCCGTCCGAGTCCCGGCTTACCACTTCGTAATAGAGGAATATCGCCGCTGCACCGTAGCCGACGCTGTTTCGGTATAGCTGCCGGTAATTCACAACCAGGTTGCGGTTATCGTCGAACAACCGCTGCGGCAAAATTCCCCGCCGAAAGACGAATTCCAGGTTGCGAATTTCCCCACTGCCGGCGCTGTCACGAACTTCCCGCAGACGCAGTTTCTGCCCCAGGATCTCCACCTCTTCCCCGACTGCCAGTTGCACCGGAACCGGGTCGGCCGACTGCTGCAATTGCGGGGCTTCCCGCGGCTTTTCTCTCGCGGTCTCAACAAGGGGAATTTCCTCATAGACGGGATTCATCCGGTCTGCGGAATCCCCCTTCTGCGGCTCTTCATCGGAAGCCAGGTAAATTGTTGCCAGGAGGATTGCACACAGCAAAATCATCACCAGATAGGGCGAATAAGCTGAGTCCGCGCGATCAATATCGTTCATTGCACCCACCTCAGGTTGGAGTTCCTGGCCACCGAGTCGAACCACTCATTCACGTTTCCACCATCCCTATCCATGGTGCGCAGGGAAAGCTGGCGGCTGTTCAATTCAGGGGCGTAGAGAAAGGCGATACGTCGGCCATCCGGAGAAAACACCGGGGATTTGTGCAGCGCCTCCCGGCTGGTCAATTGCCGGTCATTGCCTTCCAGGTCCGAGAGATAAATATGCATGGCGCCCTCGTATACCTTTTTGTGGGCGTTCTCGTCGTAGCGAAAGCGGTAGTCGGCCAGGGCGGCGTAGAGCAGACGATTACCGTCGGCGGACCATTCCGGCGGCTGCTGCACCTGGAGGTCTTCGGGAGATATCCGCTGGTCGCGGCCGCTGTCCAGGTGGCGCACCCACAGCTGCCGGCTCTCCGCATTCAGGGGATGGTCGATATAGGCGATCTTTCCCCCGTCCGGAGACCAACGGATGGAAACAATTCGATGGGCCCGGCTAACGTTTTTCAATTGAAATGGCGGTTCAGAGCCATCGGCTGAGACCAGCCAAATTCCGGATTCCTTCCCGTCGCGCCGGGCCAGGGCAATCCGGCGGCCATCCGGTGACCAGGAAAAATCGTATATTTCGTCCGCCTCGGCCAGGGCCCGTTCACCTTCTCCGTTCGCGCCTACCACCAGCAACTGCTGTCGGGCACCGCTGCGGATAACGGCGATATTCCTGCCGCCGGGACTGAATCGGGGTTTCAACTCCCGGTGGCGGCTGGAAGCAATCTTTTTCGGCTCGCTGCCGTCTTTTTCGATTAGATGGATGTTGAAGTCTTCCGAGATTCTGTTCAGGTCCACCCGGGGGTTGTCCTCCCGGTTCGAGGAGAACACCAACCTGCCATCGGCGGACACATCCGTATCCATGTCCCGCCAGCGGATATTGTCGGTGATTTTCCGAACCTCGCCGGATTCGCTCACGGAATAAATATTGGCAACGGGGCCGAGAATTTTTGCGCTGAAAATAATTTCAGCATTGCCGGGTCCGGAGAAAACCAGGGGGAGAGCGGCAAAGACAAATCGCAGGAGAGTCTTTGTAACGCAAAAGTAAAACCTTATTTCCATAAACTGCACAGTCATATTTTCTCCAGTAGGCAGTCTCGCTTGGGGAAAGGCAATACGGGACCTCTTCTGCTCGAATAACGGATTGGTTTTCCAATTAGAGTTTCACAACGCAATCGACGGTTGTCTGGCGGCAGACGCCGCCAGACAAC
>NZ_JBOFOC010000130.1:0-18491 GCF_051659245.1 Microbulbifer sp. | reverse complement strand
GAAAAAAATCAGCTTATTTTGCCTGTCGCAAGAGTTCACCGTCGGTGAAGTTCTCCGACAGCGCTTAAATGGCGTTAAACCCCTACATTTATAGCGTTATTGGTGCTACATGCCGGAAATTTATGCAACATTGGGGTTTAAACAGGCTCTTGGCTGAGCGACGCAGAGTGCGCCGAGCGCACCACACCAGAGCTGATGCGCGCTCCAGAGCCTTTCGGTGCGCACGGCGCACCCTACGGCCACAATTAGAGGTGCCCTACTGTCAGTCATGCCCAGGAAAACGGCTGAAGAATAAATCGTTTTCTCTCACGCTCGATTCAAAAAGTCCATTATCCTGTTCACGCACCCGGGCCTGTCGCTTTCCCACTGCCGGTACGACAGGGGAATCACATGAATACCGGCGCGGTACAGGGTTTTATAGGTCTGCACGCTGAAGTGCTCCAGGAACTCCCCGGGGTAGCCAATCAGGTCGATACCGACAACCTTCCCTGCCCGCTCGCAAACCACATCGATCTCCTGGCCCGCTATGGTGAAGCCGATCCAGATATTTATGCCTTTCTCCTCCAGCCGGTCCTTCACCTCCCCCGAGAACTGGCACAGAATATCCTCCGTGGGGGAGTTCCTGTTTCCAAAATGATTGAAGGAGAGGTATCGGCGCAGCAGGTTCTCCGAGGGTAGCGAGGCCTCATTGATAGAGTGCACAACAACCTGTCGCTCCTTGGCCCGGGTTATGGAGACGTTGAAGACGTCCTCCCTGTTCAGATAGGCCGCCGCCCTGGCCGACTCATTGTCGAGCGACAGGGAAATCAACATCACATCCCGCTCTTCTCCCTGGAATCCATAGGGTGTGGAAACCCGCACCAGGAAATCCCGAAACGTATCGGGGGAAACCGCCTTCCTGATCTCCCGGTCCAGGAATTCGGCCTGCTCCCGGAAAGGGGAAAGCACACCGATCGTGGGCTTTACCGGCGATGCCCGGTATTTTTCCGTATGGGCCCGAATCTCCTGTACGACGTAGTCCCGCTCCGCGGAATTTCTTCCGGTGGAAGTTCGGCGGCCCTCGATCTTCACAAACTCCAGGGCCGATGACTGAGAGGCTCCGGGTCGGGACTGCATTACCTTCAAACGGCTCGCATAAAACTGCCAGTTACTGAAGGCGATCAGTTCAGGCCTGCTCCGGTAGTGCTCATCCAACAGGGTCACCGCATCCTGGGTGGCAATGTAGTCCGATGCCAGGTCCAGCAGGGACTGGTCCCGATAGCTGTAGCCGGACTCAAGCGTTCCTTCGAAGCCGCAATCCCGCCAGATGGCCTGCTGCCGGGCTCCAGAAAGAAAGGAAACATGCCTCAACTGCTTTCCGTCCCCGACCACAACCGCGCGTCTGGCTCGATACAGCGCGGGTAGCGCGCTGGCAATATCACACTGGGTGGACTCGTCGAATATCACCAAGTCGAACATGGAACAGCCGAGAGGCAGAACCCGGTTGAGTTCGTCGGCGCCCACCAGCCAAATCGGAAACGCGCGCAGTACCGTGGAAAAGTCCATTTCTCCAAACAGCTCCGTCTGCTTTCCGGAGGTTCTGGCCCGCAGGGCCCGGTTGAACCGGGAAAGACTGGCTCTCTCGTCGTTCAGCAGCTGGTGCAGGCGCGCCTGCCGGTAGGCATTGATAGTTTCCACCGCCTGCTTTTCAAAACTCCGCTGCAAATCCCCTATGGAATTTTGAAAGCCCCAGAGCACACCCTCTCCCAGCAGCGAACTGCGGACCCGGGCGAACAGTCTGGCAATCCGGGATACGCCGGTATCGGCGCCCAGCAGCCTGGCGACCCGAAGTGCTCCGGCAAATCGCTTCTCCAGCCGGGAAAGTGCACGCCGGGTGGACTTGAGACGGGATCTGAGTTTTTCCGGCGGAGGCTCTGCCGGCTCTATCCCCAGCTTGAGCAGGGAGTCCAGGTACTCCTTCATCGACTTGAGGAAGCTGCGGCTCCTGGTGTGCACATAACCGGTGGTGAGCCCGTAATCCTCTCTCAATTTACTTCCCAGTACGTCGATTGCCTGGTCCGTCTTTGCAACGATCAGTACGGATTCTCCCCGCAGCATCCGGTCTATGGCCATGGCGGCGATGGTAAAGCTCTTTCCGGTACCGGGCGGACCTGACACCAGGCTGAGGGGATACTTCGCCGCATTGCGCAGCGCCTTTCTCTGTGCCTCGCTGAGAAGGCCCGGCAGCATATCCGGCTCGCTGATTCCTCTCTCTGGAGGAGAGGAGCCACCGCCCAACAATATTTCCAGCGGACCCGAATACTTCTCCACTTCGACAAGCAGGGAAAGTTCGTGCAAAACACCCCGGACGCCCCGGGACCGATCGGCCAGAATCAGGCTACAGGCACTGGTCACCAGCAACCGGCTTTTCCCCGACCTCTCCGCCAGGATCTTCGCATCGGCGAGGAGTGGCCAGCGGCCGAGCTCCTCCACCTCGTCAACCAGGGTATATTTCTGCAGCCAGCGGGATATATCCCCGATGCAGCCGGCGGTAAGGGGCCACTCCAGGTCGGGGAAACTGTCCACGGCACTCGCCTCAAACTCCGGTTTGAGCAGCAGCCTCAGCAGCGCAAGATTTGCCCGGATATCGGTAGTGTCGATATCCAGATAGATATCCTCCTCCGTGATCAGGTTTGCCGGGAAGTAGATCAGTGGAGAGAATAGCTTTCGCCTGTTTGAGAAGCCCCCGGCCTGGTCGACGGTACCGGTAACCATCAGGCATCCGTAGACCAGCCGCCTTTCCCTTCGGTAAGTATCGGACTGCTCCAGCAGAGACTGCGCTGCTTCCCCAACCAGAGGAATCCTCGACAGCTCCCCGCAGGCGAGGAAGTCCCTCTCCGGGAAATGGATAAGCCTGTCCTTGCGGACCTTGGTTATATTCGTCAGGGAGAGATCGGAACTGTCGGCGCGATAACACCGTCTGAAATACTCTATATACTTTTCAACAGGTTCAATGGTCATTGAAAAATCAATCAGTTCAGATAAAGAAGCCACAAGCCACAGCGCTTTCAGTCCCGGCCAACAGCCGAAAAGCGCCTGTTATCAATTTTCCCGGGGCTCAGATTCTATATTTCGTCCAGGGAAAAACGAAGGTATAGATCCTGGTGACGACAGAAAGGGGGATACAGACCAGAATGACGATAATCCCCAGCAGGCCGCGCATGATATCGCTGCCCTCTTCATTTTTCTCGTCCTTGTCCGACAGATAGGCCTTGTAGCAGTGGTCCGGGCCGTCGATTGGCAGGAAGGCAAAATCGATAATCCGCTCCATCACCTTCCAGTAGGGCCTGAACGGGGTGTCTTCCACCCTGGCAAAATAACCGGTCCGCGCGGAAATAGTGGCATCCGGGTTGCCGCCGGCAATTGCATTGCCCAGCTGGTCTATCGCGATCAGCACGCCCCCTATCCAGCTCATACCCCTGTCTCTATAGAACTATTGAACGTTCTCCGTATCGCAGGCCGGTTCCTGTATCCGCTACACCCAAACTCTACACGAAGTATCTGACTGGAGGAATTGGTGGAATTTTTTAATTGGCTGTACCTGCTCACCTCTGTAGGAGCGGCGGGGCGGCCATCCGACATGCCCGCGAACAGAACCCGATCGCGGGCATGGCCCGCTCCTACAGGGTGGCTCGCTTAAGCCAATGCAGGTTCCCTATGGGTGAGTAGTTACAATTGGCTTTAATCGACCCTGATCATAGGAAAAGCGGACCAGCCCAGATTGCCGGCAAAGTCCAAAACTGCGAATCAAAACCAAAATGCCGGGGCCGGGATTTGGGAACCAATGATTCCGAACTCCCGGTCCCGGCACTTTGCCGGCAGCTCAAGTGAAGTCTATCGTCACTGGAGCCGGCGCGGGCGCCGGGCCGACTTGGTTTTACCGGACTCGGACTTTTTCCCGCGGGAACTGCTTGCGCGGGGACTGGTTCCGCCAGGATTGCTTCCGGTCACATAGGTCCTCTCCTCCTGAATTCCACCATCCAGTTTGTGGATCTTTACCAAAGCCTCCTTGCCCTTCATAAAGGTACTGGTGGCGCTGATAATCTCCCGTTTGGTTTCCGCGGTCAGCGAGGCTCGAGCGGAGCCCTCCCTGGCCAGTTTCCAGTGATCGCCCTCTTTGGTGATGTGATAACTCTGCATGCGAACCTCCTCGACTGTTGCAGATAAAAAGCCCATCGAACGGGCCGGACGGCACATCAGGCCTTGAACAAATCGGTATCGACGAAATCGGCCCTGACCATGGACCAGAAGTCCGTCGCCAGCCCGGCTTCAATATAAGCATAGGGCAGCCAACCGTAACCCTCCATGCCCCAGCCCGTTCCCCAGGAATTGCGAACCAGCAGGGCGCCCTTCTGTCCGGCGATTTTCTTTTCATCATCATAGCCGACGGCGAGCACCGCATGGCCGCCCTCGAAGGAGTCGCCGGTGGTCGGGAAGGGAATCTCACCTTTGCCATCGCCCGGAGGCGGCATGGACGAGTAGACCGTAAAGCCGAACATCGCCGTCAACTGGCCGGCGAGGCTCTCCTTAATTCTGGTGAGCAGTTCACTTCTGTGCACATCCGGGGGGTCGAGCCGGAAGTACTCGATTGCCTTGTAATTCTGTGCGAAGGTGAAACAGAAACTGCTGGGATCGTCGTTGAACTTCTCGGGATCGTAGGGCCAGTACTTCTCCGCCGGCACACCGAACAGGACCATCGCTTTCATGGTGTCGCGCAGAAAGGCGCCATCGTCCCCGGTGAAACCGAGTAATTGCCGGGTCACCTTGTAGAGAAACAGCCGCGAGGCATCCAGGTGTTTGCCGAAAGCTCTCCGCTCAAAGTATTCCAGCATGCCGACGCCGGCATGGGCGGTGCAGGAACCCAGCTGCCCCTGGTCTTCGATCGGCGAGCAGAATTTGCGCAGGTCCACGGAGGGCGGCGGCGCCTTCAGCGCCTGCTTCAGCGGCGTGGACTTACCGAGTATTCCCGACACCGATTTCGTCGAGGGTGTGTAATCGCGAATATCCGGGAGATCGCGATTCCAACCGAGCCCGCGGCCGTGTATCTGCCGCATAGCCGTACTCCTCTGCTATACCGAGTGGCAGCGCAGCCCACTGGAATGCATCCAGCAGCTGCCGGCGACCGGACACTGTACGTCCACGGCGATCGGGATGGAGCCGCCCGGGCACTGGGCCATGCTGATACCGGTGCACCAGTTGCCGGTATCCAGCTGATAGCAGGCGGCTTCGCCGACCGGGCATTGGGAGTAGGCCATCACCTCCGTGTCACCCGGCAGGCAGTGGCGTGGGAAGGCCGGCATCTCCTCCAGCGGAATGGCCTGGTGGGTGTAGACCTGCGGGGTGCCGCAGAGGTCGTTCCAGTAGCCGTCCCAACCGGCGCAGCCGCCAAGTAAAGCAGCTGCGGCGATCGCGGTTATCGCGGATTTACTTTTCATAGACGATACAGCGGCGGCCGCTGTAGATTTCAAAACACTGGGCGTCCGGTGGGCAGATGGAACCGGAAGCGAGTTCCTCGGCATCGCCGGGACAGCTGGTCCTCTGTTCCGCATAGGGGGCAGTGCGGGGAATCGGTTTGCTGTGGGGATAAACCACTTGGTCGCGGGCATCGGTGACGCCGCAGCCGGCCAACAGCAAAGAGGCGGCAAATGCGGAAAAAAATATCGTTCGTTTCGGCATTGGAAATTCCTCTGTAGGGTGCCCCCTCTCCCCCGAGTCCCGAGTCCCGAGTCCCGAAATTAGTAGACCCGCATTACTGGAAAAAACCAGCAGGCGGAACCCACCGAGTGCATTTCCCCCTCCACACTGCAGTGGCGGCTTGCCGCCGGCGGTGTATAGGAATCGGGCTGGTAATTGCCGACCTCGACAAAGTCGGCGCTGTGACTGGTGTCATCCGGGTCGAAAAAGAAGGGATCGAAGCCGTCCTTGTTGTCGATGGGAAGAAGAATGCAGCCCTGCAGGGCCAGCGCTGTTACCACTGGCAGGGCGAATGTCCCTATGCGCTTCATTTCCGAATACCTCTTTTCTTTCAGAGTGGCGCGAAAGGTTTGTATTCTTCAGTGTAGCTGGCGGGATTTTTGGCTAGGGGGTGCGCGACAATTTATGCGCGGAATTCATCGAGTAGAGGCGTAGGAGCGGGCGGCCCATGGCCGCGACCGTGTGAAACTTCACCATCGATCGCGGCCATGGGCGGATGGCCGCCCCGCCGCTCCTACAAGGGAGGGGTGGCGGGTTAGAGCAACAGGCGGCGCACGTCGCCCAGCACGTTGACCAGGTAGGTCATAAAGCGCCCCGCATCGCTGCCGTTTACCGCGCGGTGGTCGTAGGACAGCGCCAGCGGCAGCATCTGCCGGGGCACAAATTCCTTACCGTTCCACACCGGCTGCACACTCAGCTTGGAAACACCGAGGATACCCACTTCCGGCGCGTTGACGATCGGCGTAAAGCCGGTGCCGCCGATGGCGCCGAGGCTGGAAATGGTGAAGCAGGCGCCCTGCATATCCCGCGGTTTCAGCTTACCGTCACGCGCCTTCAGCGCCATCTCGCTGGCCTCTTCGGCCAGTTCGTACAAGCCCTTGCGGTCCACGTCGCGGATCACCGGCACCATCAGGCCCTTGGGGGTATCCACCGCCATGCCGATATGCACGTAGTCCTTGCGCACAATGTGTTCGCCGTCGTTGTGCAGCGATACATTGAAGCTGGGCTCGGCGCGCAGCGCGGCGGCGGCGGCCTTGAGCAGGAAGGGCACGGGGGTGAGTCTCACGCCGCGCTTTTCCGCCTCCGCTTTCATGGATTTGCGGAACTCCTCCAGCTCGGTGATATCCGCATCGTCGAACTGGGTGACGTGGGGCACGTTGAGCCAGTTGCGGGCCATATTGGCGGCGGTGAGCTTGTGAATCTTGGACATAGGCTCGGCGGTTACCGGGCCGAACTGGCCGAAATCCACTTCCGGCATCTTGGCAATGCCGATACCGGCGCCGACGCCCAGGGCGCCACCGCTCTCCGCCTTTTTCACCTGCTCCTTGATATAGGCGTGCAGGTCGTCCTTGGTGACGCGGCTGCGGGGGCCGCTGGGTTTGACCTTGTTCAGGGTCACGCCCAGTTCCCTCGCCAGCTTGCGCACCGCGGGGCCGGCGTAGACTTCCGTGGAGACGGTGAGGTCCCGCTCCACCTGGTGGTCCTTCTGCGGCGCCGCGCTCTCGGTCGCTTCGGCGGGCTTTTCCTCTTTTTTGGCCGGGGCTTCCTTCTCCGCGGGTTTCTCTTCCGTAGGCTTCTTCGCAGCGCCGGAGGACACCACTTTCAACACACCCAGGTCGTCACCGGCGGAGACCTTGTCGCCCTCCTTCACCGCGATGGATACCACGGTACCGGAAGCCGGCGAGGGAACGTCCATGGAGGCCTTGTCGCCCTCCAGCACTACCAGCGAATCGCCCTCGGACACTTCGTCGCCGGGCTCTACAATGATTTCGATTACGTCCACCTGGTCGGCACCGCCCAGGTCGGGGATGGTGATGGATTCTTCCTTCTCCTCTCCGGCCTCGGAGGTTTCGCCACCGGTGGTCCCGGCCGACTCCTCTTCGACCTTTTCCGGCTCAGAGGATTTCTCCTCCTCCGGTTCGGCTTCCGCCTTTTCCTCGTCTTTTGCCTCGCCCTCGGCCTCTGTTTCGATCTCGCCGATCACATCGCCCTCGGAGACCTTGTCCCCTTCGGACACGGAGATGCTGAGGATTTTGCCCGCATAGGGAGAGGGCACGTCCATGGAGGCCTTGTCGCCCTCCACTACAATCAGTGAATCCTCTTCCGCGACGGTATCGCCCGCCGCCACGGTAATTTCAATCACGTCCACCTGATCGGCACCGCCGAGATCAGGCACTTTAATGACTTGCTTTGCCATGTTTTTGCCTTCCTTTCGAGCGTGCCTCAGCTGATACGCGGGTTAATTTTTTCCGGATCGACATTGAGCTTCCGGATGGCCTCGCTCACTTCTTTTGCGTCGATCACGCCCTGCTTCACCAGGCCGTTCAGCGCGGCGACGACCACATAGTTGCGATCCACTTCGAAGAAGCGGCGCAGCTGTTCGCGGCTGTCGCTGCGGCCGAAGCCGTCGGTGCCCAGTACCGTGAGGTCCCCGGGAATGAATTCCCGCAGCGGCTCCACGTAGGAACGAATGTAGTCGGTGGCGGCCACCACCGGGAATTCGTTGCCTTCGAACTGCTGGGTAATCCAGGGTTTGCGCGGTTCGTCCTCCGGGTGCAGCATATTCCAGCGCGCCACGTCCTGTCCCTCGCGGGCGGCTTCCACACCGGAGGTGAGGTTCCACACGTCGGAGGTCACTCCGAACTCCTTCGCGAGGATTTCCGCCCCGGCCAGCACTTCGCGCAGGATGGTGCCGCCACCGATCAGTTGGACATGCTTCTTGGCCGCCTTGCCTTTGCCGCTTTTCCTGGCACCAGACCTGACGCGGTAGATGCCGCGGATAATGCCCTCTTCCACGCCCTGGGGCATTTCCGGCTGCAGGTAGTTCTCGTTCTCGATGGTGATGTAGTAGAAGACGTTCTTCTTCTCCTCGTACATCTCCTTCAGGCCGTGCTGGATAATTACCGCCAGTTCATAGCCGTAGGCCGGATCGTAGCTCTTGCAGTTCGGGATGGTGGATGCCAGCACGTGGCTGTGGCCGTCCTGGTGCTGCAGGCCCTCGCCATTCAGGGTGGTGCGGCCGGCGGTGGCGCCGATCAGGAAGCCCCGCGCCTGCATGTCGCCGGCGGCCCAGGCCAGGTCGCCGATGCGCTGGAAGCCGAACATGGAGTAGTAGATATAGAAGGGCACCATGGGCACGCCGTGGTTGCTGTAGGCGGTCGCCAGCGCAATCCACGCGGACATGGCGCCGGCCTCGTTGATGCCCTCTTCCAGCACCTGGCCCTTCTTGTCTTCCTTGTAATACATGATCTGGCCGTGGTCGACCGGGGTGTATTTCTGCCCTTGGGAAGAGTAGATGCCCAACTGGCGGAACAGGCCTTCCATACCGAAGGTGCGCGCCTCGTCGGGGACGATGGGCGCCACGTTCTGGCCCATGTTCTTGTCTTTCACCAGCGCGGCGATGGCGCGCACGAAGGCCATGGTGGTGGAAATTTCGCGGTCGCCGGAGCCCTTGGTCAGGGCGCTGAAAGCGTCCAGGCCGGGCACCTTCAAGGCGGGGAAGTCCGCCTTGCGCGACGGCACCGGGCCGCCCAGGGACTTGCGGCGCTCGGCCATATACTTCATTTCCGGGCTGTCCGGTGCCGGGCGGTAGTAGGGAACCTCCTCCAGCTCCTTGTCGGACAGCGGGATACCGAAGCGGTCGCGGAAGCGCTTTAGGGCGTCCAGGTCCAGCTTCTTCACCGAGTGGGTGTCCATGGCCGCTTCACCGGCGGCGCCCAGGCCGTAACCTTTTACCGTCTGCGCCAGGATCACCGTGGGCTGGCCCTTGTTGGCCATGGCCTCGGCGTAGGCGGCGTAGACTTTGTAGGGGTCGTGGCCGCCGCGGTTCAGCTTCATGATTTCATCGTCGGAGAGGTCCTTGACCATCTCCAGCAGCTCCGGATACTTGCCGAAGAAGTGCTCGCGGGTGTAGGCACCGCCGTTGGCCTTGAAGTTCTGCATCTCGCCATCGACCACCTCGTCCATGACTTTCTGCAGCAGACCCTTGTCGTCTTTTTCCAGCAGCGGGTCCCAAAGGCGGCCCCAAAGGACCTTGATCACGTTCCAGCCGGCGCCGCGGAAGACGCCTTCCAGTTCCTGGACGATCTTGCCGTTGCCGCGCACCGGGCCGTCGAGGCGCTGCAGGTTACAGTTGACCACGAACACCAGGTTCTCGAGGTTCTCACGGCCGGCCAGGGAGATGGCGCCGAGGGTTTCCGGCTCGTCGCACTCGCCGTCGCCGAGGAAGGCCCATACCTTGCGGTCGCCCCGCGGAGACAGCCCGCGGGCGGACAGGTAGCGCATCATGTGCGCCTGGTAGATGGCCTGAATCGGGCCCAGGCCCATGGATACGGTGGGGAACTGCCAGTAGTCCGGCATCAGCCAGGGGTGCGGGTAGGAGGACAGGCCGTTGCCGTTCACTTCGCGGCGGAAGTTGTCCATCTGCTCTTCATCGAAGCGGCCCTCGAGATAGGAGCGGGCGTAGATACCCGGGGAGCTGTGGCCCTGGAAGAAGATCAGATCGCCCAGTTGCTCGCCTTCGTTGCCGCGGAAGAAGTAGTTGAAGCCAACATCGTACAGCGTGGCCGCGGAGGAGAAGCTGGCGATATGCCCGCCCAGAGCGTCGTCATTCTGGTTGGCGCGCACCACCATGGCCAGCGCGTTCCAGCGGATCAGCGAGCGGATGCGCCGCTCCATGAACAGGTCGCCGGGCATGCGCTTTTCCGCACTGGTCGGAATGGTGTTGCGGTAGTGGGTGGTGATGGCCGGGGGCAGCTTCACTCCCGCATCGGTGGCGCGGTCGGACAGCTGCTTCAACAGAAATGCGGCACGTTCCTTGCCACTGTAGCGGATCACCGCCTGTAGCGCATCCAGCCACTCCTGCGTTTCCTGGTTGTCGGTTTCTTCGTGCATCAAGTGCTCCTCGGCGAATTGTGCGACGTCGAGTCGGTCTTTCTTATTCAGAATCAATGTTGGCAACTGGACAAAGTACAGCGCTGGGGCGACGGTGCCCCCTCTGGTAAAGGAATCGCGCGGGACCTGACATCGCCGTCCGGCTCGACTTACTACCGGGACAGAAAGAAAGGGTACCTCTCTTCCGCCATTCGTAATTCGACAGTGAAAGTTGGCCCACCCAGGCCAGCCGCTCGGCAGCTGGACGGTCGTGGCAAGCCTCAAGCGGGGGCGATTGTAGTATTACTACAAAAGTTTTTCCAGATAGGACAATTAGTAACAATTAAAACCAATTACTAAAACAAATATATGCTGAATCGGCTCGTATACGGACGATATTGCGGAAAAACCGCTAAGAGTAGTTATAAAATCGAGTCCGGAAATTGCTTTTCGGTCACGGTCCTGGCGAGATACAGCCTCTGGGGCTGCAGGTCGCGCAACGCAGGGGGCGGCTTCGATAACCCCGATAGTCGCAGGCAGGCCGGGCAGTTGAAGAAAGAACCCGGACGGTTTTTGATCCAGATGCGATTTCGCCACCGGCCAGGTAATCCGTCCCCGGCTATTCGAAAATTCCCAGCTGCAGCAGGCGACGCACCGCCTGGGTGCGCCGGGATACGCCCAGTTTTCCGTAGGCGGATTTCAGGTGGGTCTTGACGGCGTTGGTAGACACGCACAGGCTCTCGGAGATTTCCTTGTTGGAATAGCCCTCCACCACCAGCGCCAGGATTGCCAGCTCCATTTTGGTCAGTTCGCCGGCCAGATCGACCTTCGTCTCTCCGTCGGTTTGAACGGGAGTGATGATGGTATCTATCTGCTGTTGCCACAACTCTCGCTGCTCCGGTCCGGCGGAGAATCCCAGATCCTGCCTGAGCGCCGTCAGTGCCGCGATCACCTCCTCGCCCTCGTCGCGAAACAGCTGAATGACTCCGCTCTCCGGATCCAGGGCCAGTGCGTCCATCAGCGCCTGTTTGGCCTGATCCGGTTTGTTCTCCGACAGATAGGTCTTGGCCAGTAATACCTGCAGTTCCATGGCCCGCAATACCTGGCCGTTTTCGATAGACTCCCCGATCAATGCCTTCAGCAAATGTGCGGCCTTTACCGCATCACCTTCGGCCAGGATCAGGCGCACTTTGGCAACCCCGATCCACTCTTCGATATTCGCCTGAGTGTAGCCCGAAGGAGGGGGAAGGGGTTCCCCGTGGTGCTGCCACTCGTCGAAACAGGCCCTGGCCCGCCCCAGTTCGCCCAGCGCCAGCAGCAGCCGCACCCGCTCGTGCACGACACAGGCGCGCAGGCGCGTCCAGCCGCGCTCCTCCGCCAGCGACTGCATCTCGTCCAGATAGTCGAGGGCGCCCTGGGTATCGCCCGCGCCGTGCAGCAGCCGCGCGCGCGCGCTGAGCACACCAATGACCATGTCGACGGTCGCATAGATCCGCAGCGCTTCAAGCCCCCGCTGGAACAGGGTTTCGGCCCGCTGTAGCTCTCCCCGCTGGTAGCAGAGGATCCCGGTCATCGACTCCAGCAGGGCCACCCCCTCGGAGTTGGGCATCACGTGGCGCAGGATATTCTCCAGCTGCTGCTCCACATACCCGATGCCCTCCTTGAGCCGGGCGCCGGCGAGATAGACAAGCGCGGCAAGGCAGGCGGCCCAAGCCTGGTTGTAGACCTGCTTCGGAACCGTGGGAGCCGCCAACACCTCCCGGGCTATTTCCAGCACCTGCGCGTACTCCCGCCGGACGTAGTGCAACATACCCGGCAGCAGCCTGAAGCAGTCGCGGAGATATACCGGTTCTCGGGGACAGCGGGGCAGCCAGGTGTCCGTCAGTTGCGCCGCCTTGTCCAGTTGGTCGTCGTAGGCGTACAGGTTCGCCTCGATGCAGTTGACCTCCACCCACTGTGCCGGCTCGAGGGAATACCTGCGGCTCTTGAGCTCTTCCAGCAGCCGCCGCGCCTGAGGCAACCGGTTGCAGAGCACCTGCAGCCAGGCCAGTTGGATCAGCGTCCCCCGGCTCTCCCGCAGCAGCGACTCCGGCAGGCGCCGGACCAGGCCGAGGAACCGGGACACGTAACCCTGAACCAGAAGGCTGATCCCCTCCTCGTCGAGCAGCTCCAGCGCGCGTCCTTCATCGCCAGCGCTGATGGAATGCTGTATGGCCTCCGCCATCAATCCGTGTTTCTCAAACCAGGCGCTGGCCCGGCGGTGCAGCTCCACCAGCTCCTCCGCGCGAACAGACTCCGGTTGCCGCTGAAGGGCATTGCGGAACAGGGGATGCAGCCGGTACCAGTCGCCGCTCTCGTCCAGACTCTGCACCGGAAGGCGGGAATCCTGCAGTCGCGCCAGCTCGAAACTGTGTTCCCGGTCGCCGGTGACGGCCAGGCACAGGGATGCGCAGAAGCGGTCGAGTATGGCGATGCGGCGCAAAAAACCGGCCAGGGTCCCGGGCATCTGCGCCACCACCTCCTCGGTGAGAAAGTCGGCCACGGACCCAATGTTAGCGGACAAGGCGCTGACAAGGCGGCTGCGGTCGGCGGAACCCTGCATGGACAGGGCGGCCAGCTGCAGCACGGCCGCCCAGCCACCGGTGCTCTCGCACAACAGTGCCATCTCCTCGCCGCTCACCTGCAAATGGTTGACGTCGCACAACAGGGCCCGCGTTTCCTCCCTGTCGAAACCCAGGTCGCCGCTATCGAGCAGCAACAGATCGCCGGCCGCACTGTATCGCGACAGGGGGACCGGCGGCATGCTGCGCGAACCGATAAAAAGGTAGAGATTGTCGGGCAGGTGCAGCAGCAGGAGCCGCAACGCCTCGTGCACCGCCGGGTTGTGGATGTGGTGGTAATCGTCGAGAAACAGCGCGTAATGCTGGGAGGGATCCAGAAATCCGAGCAGTTCGGTGATCAGGCGCCGGCCGCTGAACTCGCCCACCGTCAGGCGGCGCTCAACCAGCTCCCCGGTGATCGCCGGGTTAAACTGACCGAAGGCCGCGCCCAGGCAGTAGAAAAAAAAGCCCTCTTCATTATCCTCCTCATCCAGGGTCAGCCAGGCGGTGGCCAGCCCCCGGTCCTGCAGCCGCTGCCGACACTGCGCGAGGAAGGTGGACTTGCCGTAGCCGGCCGGCGCGGTCACCAGGCACAGGTGCGCCGCGGGCAGCGGCTCGCCGCAGGCCCTTTGCAGCAGCCGCTCGCGCAACACACTGTCCTCCACCAGATGCGGAGGCGTCAGGCCCAAGGCGATCATGGGCGTCGAACCGAATCTGTTCTCGCTGCGAGCGGACATCAGGCACTCCGTCCAGGGCGGCTGCGGCCGCGGGCATCCAACCAGGTCGCTTCGCGCCATCCCATCAAAATGGGTGGCACCTCTCCAGGTGCCCGAGTTAAAGATTTTTGCAGTGTTTTAACCGATTAACCTGCCATCCAGTATAGGCCAGCCTCACAGCTGGACGGGCGCCGCGCCGCCCAGGTACTCGGCGTACACCAGGTAGCGCAACGGGCCGCGGGGATCTATCGCATCGAAGGGATAGCAGGTCACCAGCAGCAGCCCCGGCTCGGCGAAAACCGGCAGCTGTTCGCGACCGCTGTCCACCACCCGGGTCTCCCTGACCCTGTAGCCATGCCAGCGGCCGCGATTGTCCTGCAGCTGAATCGGTGCGCCGGGTTTGAGTTTGCCCAGGTCGCCGAAATGGGTATCGCGGTGGGCGGCGATCACCGTGGTGCGCGGATCTCCCGGCGCGCCGGAGATTTCCAGCATTCCCGGGCCGAAGGCCAGCGCCTGGCCGCTGCCGCCGGCCAGTACCATCAATGGTTCTTGCTGATCCAGCTGCAGTTTCGCCACCGGCCAGGTGTCCGCCCAGGGCCAGGGCTTCACTTCGACACCCGTCTGCAGCCGCTCCTCCCAGGCATCGCGGATCAGCACCTGTGCCAGCTCCGCCTTGACCAGCAGCTGGGCGGCGGCGCCCAGTTGCCAGAGCCCGGCCAGCAGGCAGGCGACGAAGAGTGCAGTGCGCAGCATTAGCGAGCCCTCACTCCAGCCTCGGCCAGTCCCCGTTCCACCGGCCCGCGCGCGCGGCGCCCTGAAATGGTGGACTGGGGCAGCATTCTTCTCAACAGCTCGCGCAGGCACCGCAACAGGTTACCTTTCATCAGGCGACCGCGGCGCAGCAGCCCGGCCAGGCTGAGCAGGCCCGCGGCGACCAGCAGCTGTGCGTAGAAACCGGCCGCAGTGCGGGGGTAGGTCTGGCGCTGCAGCACCTGCCCTCGGGCCACGGCGTTGGGGACGGTGCTTTTGGCGAGCCTTTCCCCCTGCGGCCGCGCCACTTCCTCCTCCACCGCCACAAAGCTGGTGTAAGGGCTCGCCAACTGGTGATCCAGTGCCAGCTGCAGTATCTGTTCCCGCAGTGCTTTGCCGGCATCGTTCTGCTCGCCGGACTGCAACTGTTGGTCGCGCAGCGACTCAATTTTGGCTCGCGCCCAGACGCTGCCGATACCCGCGCTTGTGTCGGGGCCGTTCCCCTTCAGCGCCAGCTTGCGCATAAACTGCTTGCCCGCCAGGCGCCCGCGCAGCTGCACCTCGCCATTCAATTCACCACTGTCAATTTTCGCCACCAGCTGCAGCGGCTCACCGCGGTAGAGGTCGGGAATTCTTTTCGGGTAGGCGTCCACCAGCAGTCCTTGGGGCCAGGTGATCCGCAAATCGGTCGCCAGCGGATTTTCCAGCTTGGCAAACAGCGCCTGCATTTTCTCCTGCACCTCGCCCAGATCGCCGATAGTGACGGAGGCACCGCGACCGAACTGCGCCGCCTTACGCATAAAGTGACTGTTGGGTGCCGAGCCGATGCCGACGGTAAACAGGCGCGCGTCGGCGAGCGATTGCTGAATCAGTTCGAACAGCGCGTGCTCATTGCCCACTGCGCCGTCGGTGATAAACACCACTTGGCGCACCAGATTGTCGTCACCGGGCAGCTGCTGGCTCAGCGCCAGGCGCAGAGCCGGCGCCATCTCGGTGCCGCCGTGGGCCTGCAGTCTCTCCACCCAGTTGCGGGCGTGCTGGATATTGGCCGGGTCCGCAGCGGCCGGGCGCGGGAACAACGCGCGGGTGTTGCTGTTGAATTCGATCACATTGAAGCGGTCCCCCGGCTGCAGGCGCGACAGTGCCAGCAGCAAACTCTCCTTGGCCTGGCGAATCGAGTTGCCGCCCATGGAGCCGGAGGTGTCGATCACGTAGACCACCTCCCGCGGCAGCCGCCGCACTTTTTCTGCACTGTCCGGCGGCAACAGCAGCAGTTGCAGGTAAGTACTCGCCTGCTCCTCTCCATTTTCTCTATTTTCTCTATTTTCTCCATTTTCTCTATTTTCTCCATTTTCTCCATCTTCTCCGCCCGATGCCGTTCCCTTTTCGGTAAACAGTGCCGCGCGGGGCATAGCGGACGCGCGCGGGCGCCAGCGCAGGGCGAAATCCCGATCCATGACCGTACTGCCGTTGCGCAGGGTGACGGAATAGCTTCCGCCGCTGTGCTTTTTGAAATCGATATCGTGATAGGGGCTGGTGATATCCGCCAAGGGCAGCCCACCGTCCAGTTTCACCTCGATGGAAATTTTGTGGCTGCTGTTTGCAGTCAGTTCCGCAGCGGGCTGCACAAAACTGCCGGGAGCAGTTTTGGGCAGCTTTACGCTGCCCCGAAGGGTGGATTCCACCGGTGGAATCCACATAAATGGAGTGATTTTGTCGGCGTCCGACACCTGGTCCGAGGGAAGAGCCCAGCCGTTACCATCGACCGACAACCCGGTTTCGGCACCTTCGATCACCTCGCCGGGAATATAGCGCGGTGTCAGTGTGGTGGGCAGGCGCAGGCTGAAGGTGCCGCCGCCGTAGGCCACCGGCTGCAGGTAGCGGATATGCACGCGCGTGGTTTCGCCGGGGGCAATATTCGCCACTTTGTTGGTAAACAGGTTCGGGCGTTGCTGCTCCAACAGCGCGGCGCGCTTGCCGGCGGCGCGGGCGGCCTTGTAGATCTGCGCGGCCTGCTGGCGCTCGCGCACCTTGCCGACAATACGCCGTTCGCCCACCTGGATTTCCAGGCCGTTCACCGCCGCCTGTTCCGGCAGTGGCAGTACGTACACCGCCTCCTGCCACTGGTCGCTGCGGTTGGCGAAAGCCTGCTCCAGCTGTACTTCCGCCACCAGGCCCCGCACCTCGACACGCGCATGGCTGGCCAGGTGGACTGCCGGGACATAGCGGCCCTGCTCTGCGCTGTTGAACAACAGATCCCCGCTTTCCACCTCGTCCAGAGTGACAGCCTGTTCCGCCCGCGCGCCCACCGCGGCGATAAACACCGCCAGCGCGGTGATCAGAAACAGCAGCCAGCGGCCGCGCTTCCCGCCGCGGTAGCGGCGGCGGTAGTATTCCTCGGTCGGCAGTACCAGCAGTTCGCGCGGTATGCGCTGGCCGGAAAAAAGTGCCCTGTTCACTTGCATCCCTCCATATTTGTTTCGTTCTGGAGGGGATTAAAAAGGGGCAAGCGGGCGGAAACGGGTTTGGATAGCGGCGGGAAGAAGGGGAATTGTGGCGAATTCTGACAGCGGATCGCGCGCAGTTGATCATTGATTTGTAGGAGCGGCCAATGGCCGCGATCATTGCCCGAAGCAACCCGGAAGACCGATCGCGGCCATGGGCCGCTCCTACACGGGAAATCCGGGAGAATTAATCTCTTGAGTTCACACCGGCAATATCACCAATTATCACCCCCACTCCCCTATCCAAAAAATCGTACTCCGGGCTGAATTCTGAGTGTTTCATCCAGAGGTAAACACGGCTGCCGTGCTTTTGTGCCCGCGCGGCGAACTGTTCCGGCCACCCCCACAAATACTTGGTGAATGACGGAGGAACAACCACCTTGGTATTGGAACAGGATTCCGGGTAAAAGCGGCTCCAGCCGTACAAAATGTAGTCCAATATGCATTTTTTACCCGACTCCATACTGAGGGCAGATCGCTTCACACCATTAGGAGTATATAGGGAGAGGTTTTTATTCGCGGCAAAATGAAAAAACCTGCTTCTTTGATGAGCTGGTAAAGACTTCTTGTAAGCTAACAGAGCAACCACTGATTTCCTGTCGCCGGTTTTCATATTGAGCCACAATTCGACATGCGGATATCGCTCTACGACCTCATCTAGCGAGGCCACTCTATAGCCTTTTCCCCTCCAGGGAAAAGTCTTCCCGCCATCAAAGGTGTAGCCATAGCCCGCGTCCAGGGACTTCAGGTACTTCATATCCCGCTTTTTGGTGACACCGCTTCCATTCGTGGCACAGTCCAGGGTCCAGTCGTGAAATACGGCAAACTTTCCATCAACCGTGTGATGGATATTCAAATGAATGGCGCTAAACCCGGCCTTGACTGCAGCATCCATAGACTGCAGCGTATTCTCAATATGGGTGTTCGGTGATTTTACAATCTGATTAGCGACACATTGATGGTTAAATGTTGCGTAATCCAGAAGCTGTCCGCCACCTCTGTAGGCGACCCATTGCCCTCTTTCAGACAGCTCATATTCCGGCGACTTCAAGACAGAAAATGCGAGCCCAAGCGTTAGAGCCGCAACAGCCAGTTTTGTTTTCATGCTTTTCCCTGTGCAAAGTCGAGAAATCAGCAATTTACTGACAAAGGTAAATACGCATTTGCGATTTTATCGGGAAAGGTTGGCGATATCCTGCACGAATTGTGGCGAATTGTGACAGCGGATCGCCGCCCGACGGATCGCCGTCCGGTTGATCATTGATTTGTAGGAGCGGGCCCTGGCCGCGATTGGTGTTTTCCGCTAGATCGCGGGC